>NZ_JACLQS010000010.1:0-61784 GCF_016648815.1 Streptococcus sp. 9.1
TGGCTCGGTAGCTCAGTTGGTAGAGCAATGGATTGAAGCTCCATGTGTCGGCGGTTCGATTCCGTCTCGCGCCATTTGTTTATATTTTGGAAGGGTAGCGAAGAGGCTAAACGCGGCGGACTGTAAATCCGCTCCTTCGGGTTCGGGGGTTCGAATCCCTCCCCTTCCATAGTTACGGGCATAGTTTAAAGGTAGAACTAAGGTCTCCAAAACCTTCAGTGTGGGTTCAATTCCTACTGCCCGTGTTAGTAAAGTGGCGAATGTGGTGAAGTGGTTAACACATCAGATTGTGGCTCTGACATTCGGGGGTTCGATTCCCCTCATTCGCCTATATTTTTGGGGTATAGCCAAGCGGTAAGGCAAGGGACTTTGACTCCCTCATGCGTTGGTTCGAATCCAGCTACCCCAGTTATACTTTGCCGGCGTGGCGGAATTGGCAGACGCGCTGGACTCAAAATCCAGTGTCCGCAAGGACGTGCCGGTTCGACCCCGGCCGCCGGTATAGTATTAAAGACAAGGTTTTCGGACCTTGTCTTTTTTTCTTTGTTGTAAGTCGAGTTACCAATTTTTTCCATTTTAAAATAAATCATCAAGTTTATTAGCTAATGTTTTCTGTTTGCTAGGGTACAAATGGGAATAAGTATCAATTGTTGTCGTAATAGATGCGTGTCCTAATCTTTCTTTAACAACAAGATAATCTTCCCCTTGATTTATAAGTAATGATGCATGAGAGTGTCTTAAATCATGAATTCTTATTCTCTTTAAATCTTTATCCCTTTCTAGTATTTGCTTAAACTTCTTATCAATCATATTTTTTGTAATAGTTATTGGTGTACTCTGTATTATTTGTAGTTCGTCAGTATTTTTGGTAAATTCCTTAAGTTTTTCTTTTTGTTTTTCTTTCCAATCTTTTAACATTTCTGCTAATTTCTGATTGATTGTAATATTTCTAGTTCCTGAACGTGTTTTTGTTGTATTAATGTAGCTTGTATTATTTACAAAGTATACCGTTTTGGTAACGAAAATTGTATTTGTTAAAAGATTTATATCATTCCAGTTCAATGCGAGTATTTCTCCCATTCTCATCCCAGTAAAGAAAGCAATTACGAAAAACAGGTCATAGCTTATTTCATCATCTTGAATAAGTTCTCTAAATCTCGTGAATTCTTCTATACTCCAAAATTTGATATTAGGCTTCCTAATTGGTAATTTTCTCAGATTCTCAACAGGATTTTTATCAATAAGGGATTTTCTTATACCAGTGTCAAAAATTTTTTTAAGTAGAATTAGAACTTTATTAATTGTATTAAAACTTAAAGTTTCATTTTCATTTTGTTTTTTAGGTTTTGTTTTTAGGTATTCACGAAATTCGAATATATGGTCATACGTTAATTTATTTAAATTTGTATTTTTAAAATATGGTTTAATATGACGCTCATAATTGTTTCTTTGTGTACTTGTATAGCTTATTTTTCTGCCATTTTTCAAATCGTCTTCTTCAAGCAACTGGAATAACATATCTGTTGTTACTACAAAGTCAAATTGTTTTTCCTTTAATTCTACAACTCGAATATGTTGTTCTAGTTCTAGTGCTTCCTTTTTAGATTTTAATCCTTTTCGAATGATACGTATTCTTTTTTGTGTGACTGGGTGGAAACCATTAGAAACATCAACGGTCCATTTACCACTTTTAGTTTTACGAATAGTCATTCATTATGCTTCTTTCTGGAGTTCAATTCCTAGTAGTTCTTCAGCGACACTGGCTGGAATTGTACCAATCCGTTTGTTATCGTAGATGTTAAAACCACGATTTACTAATAGTAATTTGCCAGTATGGATAATCTTTCTTGCAGTTCCTGGAGCAAATCCAAGTTCGATAAGGTCATCTTTTGTTACAGTTTTAATCATGTGATCTCCTTTTCTAATTAGATTAAGTAAGGGGAGGATTAACTCCCCTTGTCTGATACTTATTTTTGTTTTACATCTACTAAATGGATAGCATCCGCCTTGTAATACATTGTCGAACTAATCATAGTAGCTTGTAAATTGTCAAATGTAACTGGTACTTCATCCATTGCTTGGATATAGTCATTATCAACTAAAGCTTCTGGATTGTCTACAGAGACTTGGGTTGATTTCTTTTTGAATTGTCCATCCTTGATTGTTACATTGTATTTCCAACCAATGATTTTATCGGTATTAAAACGTCTTTCGCTACCATCTCGGTTTTTGATAATTTCTCCGTTTGCATCTGCACGGACTTCCGTTTCAAATTTTGGAATGACTTCATCCAATTCAAATTTTGTTCCAATGTTATTAAAATTCCAGTCATTTTGTGAGAGCATTTTTGCCATAGTTAATTTCTCCTTTTGATATTTTCTTTGATTGTAGGGATCAAATCCTCTCTTTTAAAGAGTATTGCCCTTTCTATTAATCCACTTGCTAAATCTGGTGGATATTCCATATTGTTGAGTGCGAGATAGTTAGATTTCTCATACTCATGCAGTAAATTATTGTCGTATAGAAATTTATACGCTTTCAGAATAGCTCCTGAACCTTTATAGGTAAACCATTCTAATTTTTGTTCCAGTTCTGTTTTTGGTTTTGAAATAATGATAGAGACAGGTTTTGAGTGACCTAAAAACTTTTCCCAAGATCTCAAAGGTTTTGAGAAATGACTATCACTATAGAATCTCACTTTTTCTTTGAGATATCCCTTGGTAAAGTTGAGAAGATCTATTTCTGAATGCAACCATTCTTGAATGAAGTAGTGAGCTTTTTCTTTCCTAAGTTCTAACTCAGTTCTTATCCAATTTTCTATATACCGCTTGCTGATACCGAGCTTCTCAGCTCGTTCTAAGCGTTTATCGTAAATTCTAAGTCTTTCATCATCATTGGGTTTTCTCAAATATAAGGTCTGACCGATTGTTTCATCTCCGTAGGTATTGTAGTAGGTGCTTTTTCCATATATAAAGCGTTTCTTCTGACAAATCTTTAGAAGCTGATTAGGAGTGAAATAGGGTGTTTCATTAAAATCATCTATTGCAATATCAATTCGTCTTACTGAAAATTGATTGTAATTGTAGTAGAGGTTGTCCAGAAACTGTCTTTCGGACAGACTATTTGGATCTAATACCTTATCTCTATAGAACTCTAGTGCCTGTCCTGACATGACAAGCATGTAGGACGACTCTTTCGATCCATAGTAGATACGGATATTCCCATAATGAAGCTGGCTATCATAGTTATAGTATTTAAGGCTCCCCTTATTCTCAATAAATAGGTCAAAGTCAAGAAATAGGATATCTTCGATTATTTCTTTTGGCGAAAATTCAGTCTTATCAAACTGAATTTGAATCCAGTCAAATACAGAACGTAAATGCTCCTTTTTTGCCATAGATTTTGATTCAACTTTTTGCCTAATTTTGCCACCCTTGAAATCTCCAAAACCCTTGGTAATACTGAATTCTTTCGATGGTACACCTAACTTGCAGAGGGTGGTGTTACTACACACCCTATCGGTCAAAAATGGTCCGTCCGCATCTACGCTCATTTTCGGCTTTCTGCCTCATGGCTCAGCCGAAAACTCGCTATTAGCCGAACCTATTTTTTGACCTCTTGTTAACAAACCCTAGTAAGCCGGTTTGCATCGACTCTTCAATATCTTGGATTTTCTTTTTTAGGTTGGAATTCTCAATTTTTATCAGTCGCATTTCTCGCTTAAATTCCTGTTTTAAGGCGCTCAGTTCATCGTAGAGCTCATCTATTACTTGGTTTAGGGATTCATGTTCATTGTCTGCTAGACTCCCAAATACGGCTTGTATAGCCTCTTTTAGACCTATTTCAAGTTTTAGTTTAGCTAACTTTTGAAATTGTCTAAGGTCTTCGTCTGTAAAATCATAGGCAACTGTATAACTTAATTGATGAGTTCTGGGATTTCTACTGATAGGAACTTTAATTTTCTTAAATTCCTTGCCACTTATCTCTTTAATCAGTTGAATCCAATTTTTAAGAGTAGAGGTAGAGTTTAGGCCAGAAATTTGATTGACTAACTCTTTATTGGTCATCTTTTTGTGAAACCTCCGAAATTTTCTTGTGCAACTGAAGAGTTTTCTGTGGTATAATTGTTACATAATATGTTTTGATCTTGGAACGAACGGCACATTTGTTTCAAGATTTTTTATTTTGTCGAATCCTACCTCCTTTATTAAAATTTTTTAAATCGACTACTAGTTACATACGCTTTTACCTCCTTTTATGCTATAATATTCTCAATGGAATATTCAATCTCAAAATAAATATTCCTTATGGAATAATTCTATTTTATACCGTTTAGAATATTTTGTCAAGCTAAAATATACGAATAAGAATATCTATAGGAGAATTATGTATACAGAGGATTATAAATTTTCAGAGAGGTTAAAAACTCTCAGAAAATCAAAAAAGTTAACTCAAGTACAAATATCGGAATTAATTGGAGTTCAACAAGGGACATATTCTCGGTGGGAGAATGGAACGTTAGAACCAGGATTAGAATTCGTTGTGAAATTAGCAAATATCTTTGGGACTACTACAGATTATTTGCTGGGACAAAAACCTTATTCAATTATCAGTAGTTTACCTCTAGAACAATTAGATCTTACCAATATTGCAAACTTTTCAAAGGATGAGTTTGATATTTTGAAACATTCAATAGCAGTTTCGGTGGCAAGAAATAAAATAAAGGCAACAGAACTAAAAGATAGAGTTATAGAAAAAAATCAGTTGTCAGAAAAAGATGCAGAACTTTTGAATAAGATTTTTGAAGAAGTTAAAACTTATTGGGAAAATTAGGAGGACGCTAGTCTTCAAAATTCCCTCCCAAAATGTGTCCAAAATATTGACAGAATTCTAGCTTTTCATTATAGTTCTTATGGAACTTTTTTTCTACAACAAAATAGGCTCCATAATATCCATAGGGGATTTACCCACTACAAATAGTATAGAGCCGGTTTTATTAATGTCCTGCATTTCCTAATAAGTTAACCATGACAACACCAATGATAATCAAAATTAAACCGATAATGCTATAAACATTTAGTGTTTCTTTGAAAATCATTACTGCGATAGAGGCTGTCAAAACTAAACCGACAGCTGACCATGTTGCATAAGCTATTCCTAAAGGAATTTTTTGCATTGCTAGTGAGAGGAAATAGAAACAAACGCCATAGCTAAGTAGGGCAGAAACGGTTGGAATAGGCTTTGTAAAACCGTCTGATAATTTCAAAAGGTTAGTTCCCAATATCTCTCCTACAATGGCGATAAAAAGATAAAAGTATGACATGTCTTTAACCTCCTATATGTCATGTTTTTGCTCTAAGAGCTATTATAGCTATCCGTTTTTTATAAATCTTGGCACAAGTCATGAGAATTTGTAGTAAAACTGTGGCAGACACTTTTTCAGAACCAATAGCTGATAAGTTTAGTATATCATAAGATAAATTTTAAAAAAAAGTCTTGATTTATTTCAATGTCTTGCGTGGTCTCGATTTTACTGGTAAAATTACTTTTAAGAACTTTAAAAAAGAGGTTTCTATATTTGACAAAACAATGACTTGTTGTCCCGAATGTGGGCATCCTTTGGAGAAAAAATTTTTAAAAGATGAGGGAGATATTCCTTATTGTTCACAATGTGCGAGTTTTCGTTTTCCAGTCTTTAATACAGCAATTAGTGCGATTTTATTTAATGAAAAACATGATAAGATTCTCTTGATTAAGCAATATGACATGGCTGAGCATATTTTGCTAGCTGGTTATGTGTCTAATGATATTCACAACCAATTTCTACAATCATTAAAGGCAATTAATTTAGCCTCTCTTATTACGGATATGGGTAATAAAATTGCACAAAACTAGTCCAAAACTCTTTTTAATAAGGAGTATACTTTCTAGCATTTTATAGTTACTAAAAAGTATCTAAACTTTGGAAGTGATACTAAGTTTTAAAAAATATTATGGAAAAAAAGCTTATAAAATCAATATTTCTGAGATTTAAAACTAATAATATTAGACTCAAAATCTAAAAGAAAAATATTAGAGTCATTTATACAAAAACTAGATCTAATTTATGTTTAGTTTGTTAATATTCCATATACCTCAAATAATCGTACAAGTGTCTTGAATACCTCTGGATGAATATAACCTGTTGGGACATATCGTCTATTCTCTGATGATGCTCTTAGAACGATAAGGTATGGAGTGTTACCAAAAAGTTACTAAAATTTGAAAAATGAGTCTATTTTGCAAGATTTAAAAGGCTTAAAGCCCTATTAAATCAAGGTTGTAAGATTTAAATAATGGAGTTATGGAACTCAAAATCCAGTGTCCGCAAGGACGTGCCGGTTCGACCCCGGCCGCCGGTATAAGTTACACTCCTTTAGGAGTGTTTTTTTGTCTATAGGAGTTTAATTTTTATGTCTGATAAATTTCAGCTTCTCTTAAAGCAAATTCGTTTTCCTGAGGAACACGATGCTTTTAAAGAAATTAAAGATGGTTCTATCGAAACAGTAAAACTATTTAAATCAAAACGGCAGTGGTTTTTTGTTTTTTCTTTTCCTAGTGTTCTTTCTTATGAGTCTTTTGTGCTTTTTGATAGTTTACTTCATTCTTCCTTCAATTCTTTAGGTGCCAAAGCTTCTTTTGAGATTCGTTTATTTTCTACTTCTTGCGATGATTCTTTACTTGAAGATTATTTTTCATATGCCTTAGATAGTTTAAAAGTTTCTCACTTTTCTATTTATTCTTTATTCTCAAATCTAAAGGTTGAAATTTCAAATAATAGTATTTGTGTTAAGGCTCCAGCGCATATTATTAAAGAAAATTTACAGGATAGATTTATTTCTTTGATTTCTAAATCTCTTTCTCAAGTTGGTTTATCTGACGTATCAATTTCTGTTCTTGAAGATAAGGAAGCGTCATCTTCTTTAGAAGAGGCTTACGAAACAAACAAGGTTTCTTTACAAGAACAAGCTGAATCTCAGGCAAGACAGGCTCTTCAATCTATTCTTGAGAGTGCTCCAACACCGAAACCTGTGAACGAACCGGACCAAAATTTTGCTGAGAAACAAAGTCAACGTCAAGCTAGTTTTGATAAGGCTGAAATAACGCCAATGGTTGATATTAATTCTGAAGAGAATCGTGTTGTTTTTGAAGGATATATTTTTGATGTAGAGCAACGCGAAACTAAGACGGGTCGAATTATTATTAATTTCAAGGTAACTGATTATACCTCTAGTTTTGCAATGCAGCGCTGGGTCAAAGATAGTGATGAGCTTGCTAAGTTCGATATGATAAAAAAGGGGAACTGGGTAAGAGTTCGCGGTCGTATTGAGAATAATCCTTTCACTCATAGCCTGACAATGAATGTACAAGATATCAAAGAGATTTCGCACACACCTCGCAAGGATTTGATGCCTGAGGGACAAAAGCGTGTGGAATTTCATGCACATACTAACATGTCGACTATGGATGCCATGCCAACTGTGGAAGAGCTTATTGACACTGCTGCTTCTTGGGGGCATCCAGCTGTTGCTATAACTGATCACGCTAATGTTCAGAGTTTTCCTCATGGCTACCATAGGGCTAAGAAAGCTGGTATTAAAGCTATTTTTGGTCTTGAAGCCAATCTTGTTGAGGATAAAGTTCCTATTGTTTATAATTCCCAGAATTTGGAATTAAAAGAAGCAACTTATGTTGTATTTGACGTTGAGACAACGGGCTTGTCTGCTGTTCATAATGATTTGATTCAGATTGCGGCATCAAAAATGCATAAAGGTAATATTATTGAGCAATTTGATGAATTTATAGACCCAGGGCATCCTCTTTCTGCTTTTACTACTGAGTTGACAGGTATTACTGATAATCATGTAAAAGGTGCTAAACCTTTAGTCCAAGTTTTACAGGAGTTTCAAGAATTCTGTCAAGGAACTGTGCTAGTAGCCCATAATGCGACCTTTGACGTTGGTTTTATGAATGCCAATTATGAAAGACATCAGTTACCAACAATTTCACAACCAGTTATTGATACTTTAGAATTTGCACGAAATCTTTATCCTGAGTATAAGCGTCATGGTTTGGGTCCTTTGACGAAGCGGTTTGGTGTGGCTTTAGATCACCACCACATGGCCAATTATGATGCGGAAGCAACGGGCCGTTTGTTGTTTATCTTCATAAAAGATGTGTTTGATAAGCACGGTTTGACTAATTTGGAACAGTTGAACACGGATTTGGTTTCTGAAGATTCGTATAAAAAGTCTCGTGTTAAACATGCGACGCTGTATGTTCAGAATCAAACTGGCTTGAAGAATATCTTTAAGTTGGTAAGTTTATCAAATGTCTCATACTTTGAGGGGGTAGCACGTATTCCTCGTACGGTCTTAGATGAGTATCGTGAGGGAATCATTGTAGGTTCTGCTTGTGCTGATGGTGAGGTTTTTGATACGCTTCTGTCTCATGGTATTGACAAGGCAGTTGAAGTTGCTAAATATTATGACTTTATTGAAGTTATGCCACCAGCGATTTATGCACCATTGATTGCGAAGGACTTAATTAAGGATGAGGTGGCTATAGAACAACTGATTCGAGATTTGATTGAAGTTGCTAATCGTCTGGACAAGCCTGTGCTTGCTACAGGAAATGTACATTATATCAATCCTGAGGATGCGATTTATCGTGAAATCATTGTTCGTGCTTTGGGACAAGGAGCAATGATTAATAGGCCAATCGGTAAGGGAGAAAATGCGAAACCTGCTCCTTTACCTGAAGCGCATTTTAGAACAACGAATGAGATGCTAGATGACTTTGCCTTTTTGGGAAAAGACTTAGCCTATGAAATTGTTGTAACTAATACGCAGGCTATGGCAGACCAAATTGAAGAGGTCGAGGTTGTCAAAAAAGACTTGTACACACCTTTCATTGATCGTGCGGAAGAACAGGTTGCGGAGATGACATATGCTAGAGCGTTTGAGCTCTATGGTAATCCTTTGCCTGATATTATTGATCTGCGAATTGAGAAAGAGTTGTCCTCAATTCTTGGTAATGGTTTTGCCGTAATTTACCTGGCTTCGCAGATGTTGGTTAACCGTTCAAATGAACGTGGGTACCTAGTTGGTTCGCGTGGATCTGTCGGTTCTAGTTTTGTTGCGACGATGATTGGAATTACTGAGGTTAATCCGATGCCGCCACACTATTTATGTCCTAAATGTCAACACTCGGAGTTCATTACAGATGGTTCTTATGGATCTGGCTTCGATTTGCCTGATAAGGAGTGTTCGGAATGTGGAACGGAGTATAAAAAAGATGGTCAGGATATTCCTTTCGAGACTTTCCTAGGTTTTGATGGGGATAAGGTTCCGGATATCGATTTGAACTTTTCCGGTGATGATCAACCATCAGCCCACTTGGATGTTCGTGATATTTTTGGAGAGCAATATGCTTTTCGTGCTGGAACAGTAGGTACTGTTGCAGATCGGACGGCTTATGGTTTTGTCAAAGGTTACGAACGTGACTACAATAAGTTTTACCGTGATGCCGAGGTCGATCGTCTGGCCATGGGGGCCGCTGGGGTTAAGCGAAACACAGGTCAGCACCCGGGTGGTATTGTTGTTATTCCAAATTATATGGATGTCTATGATTTCACACCTGTTCAATATCCGGCTGATGATGTAACGGCTGCCTGGCAGACGACTCACTTTAATTTCCACGATATCGATGAGAACGTGTTGAAGCTTGATATTCTGGGACATGATGATCCGACTATGATTCGTAAGTTGCAGGATTTATCAGGAATCGATCCAAAAGATATTCGAGCAGATGATCCAGATGTAATGAAACTTTTTTCAGGGACTGATATTTTAGGGGTAACACCTGAACAGATTGGGACACCAACGGGAATGTTGGGAATCCCTGAGTTTGGGACTAACTTTGTTCGTGGTATGGTCGACGAGACGCATCCGACGACCTTTGCGGAACTCTTACAGTTATCTGGTTTGTCCCACGGAACAGACGTTTGGTTAGGTAATGCACAAGATTTGATTAAGGAAGGTATCGCCACTCTGAAAACAGTTATCGGTTGTCGTGATGATATCATGGTATACCTAATGCATGCGGGATTAGATCCTAAGATGGCCTTCACAATCATGGAACGTGTGCGTAAGGGGATGTGGTTGAAGATTTCCGAAGAAGAGCGTAATTGCTATATTCAAGCTATGCGTGAAAATAATGTTCCAGACTGGTACATTGAATCTTGTGGTAAAATCAAATACATGTTCCCTAAAGCCCATGCGGCAGCCTACGTTATGATGGCCCTACGTGTAGCTTATTTCAAAGTGCACCATCCTATTTATTACTATTGTGCCTACTTCTCGATTCGAGCTAAAGCATTTGAGCTTAAGACGATGTCTGCGGGTCTTGATGCTGTTAAAGCTCGAATGGAAGATATTAAGGAGAAGCGCCAACGAAATGAAGCGACTAATGTTGAAAATGACTTATTTACGACGCTTGAAATTGTCAATGAAATGTTAGAACGTGGCTTTACCTTTGGTCAGTTGGATCTTTATAAGAGTCAGGCAACTGAATTTTTGATTGAAGGAGATACCTTGATTCCACCGTTTATTGCACTTGAAGGTTTGGGTGAGAATGTTGCTAAGCAAGTGGTTGCTGCGCGTGAAGAAGGGGAGTTCCTTTCCAAGACAGAATTGCGTAAACGAGGAGGCCTATCATCAACCTTGGTTGAAAAATTGGATGAAATGGGAATCCTAGGAAATATGCCAGAAGATAATCAATTAAGTCTTTTTGATGATTTCTTTTAATGGCTGAAGAGAATTGTCATCAACTTTGAGAGAATGGAGTCAGTCTCCGTTCTCTTTTTGTTTAGGGGGCTGCATGTGATGCTAAAAAGCCAAAGCTGAGAGGAAACCTTTTTCTTCGTCTTATGGTATACTGATAGAAAATTATAGTTTCAAGGAGTTAATCATGGTTTTACCAAATTTTAAAGAAAATCTTGAGAAATATGCTAAATTACTGGTTGCTAATGGGATTAATGTGCAACCTGGTCACACAGTGGCTTTGAGCATTGATGTAGAACAAGCAGAGCTAGCACACCTCTTAGTTAAAGAAGCCTATGCTCTAGGAGCAGCTGAGGTAATCGTTCAATGGTCAGATGATATTATTAATCGCGAGCGCTTCTTGCATGCTGATATGGACCGCATCGAAGAGGTTCCTGCCTATAAAAAAGCTGAGATGGAATATTTGTTGGCCAAGAAGGCAAGTCGCTTAGGTGTTCGTTCATCAGATCCAGGTGCCCTTAATGGTGTAGCTCCTGAACGTTTATCTGCTCATGCTAAAGCTACTGGAGTGGCTTTTAAACCTATGCAGGTGGCAACTCAGTCTAATAAGGTTAGTTGGACTGTAGCTGCTGCAGCTGGTAAGGAATGGGCTAAGAAGGTCTTTCCCGATGCTGCGAGTGATGAGGAAGCTGTAGATTTACTTTGGGACCAAATTTTCAAGACTTGTCGTGTCTATGAAGAGGACCCTGTACGTGCTTGGAAGGAACATGCTGATCGCTTGGATGCTAAAGCACGCCTACTCAATGAAGCACAATTCTCAGCCTTACACTATCAAGCACCTGGAACAGATTTGACTCTAGGATTGCCTAAAAACCATGTTTGGGAGTCTGCAGGTGCCATTAATGCGCAAGGTGAAGGTTTCCTTCCTAATATGCCAACAGAAGAGGTCTTTACGGCACCAGATTTTCGTCGTGCAGATGGTTATGTCTCAAGCACAAAGCCTCTAAGCTACAATGGTAATATTATTGAGGGAATCAAGGTAACCTTCAAAGATGGTGAAATTGTAGATATCACAGCGGACCAAGGTGATGAAGTGATGAAGAATCTCGTCTTCAACAATAATGGGGCGCGTGCTCTAGGTGAATGTGCTTTGGTACCAGATCCAAGTCCTATTTCACAGTCAGGCATCACTTTCTTTAACACTCTTTTTGATGAGAATGCATCCAACCACCTAGCTATTGGAGCAGCCTATGCTACCAGTGTTGAGGGAGGGGCAGACATGACAGAAGAGGAGCTTAAGGAAGCTGGTCTTAATCGTTCTGATGTACACGTAGACTTTATGATTGGTTCAAATCAAATGGATATTGATGGTATCCGCCAAGATGGTAGTCGTGTACCGATCTTCCGAAATGGGGATTGGGTAATCTAAGTATGAGGGAGAATTTATCATGATTGGAAGTATGATAGTTGGTTTTCTAATTGGCCTTATTGCCTCTGCTATATCAAATAGGGGTGAACATATGGGCTGTATTGGTAAGACCTTTGTTGGATGGCTAGGTGCTTTTGTTGGTCAGCTTCTTTTTGGAAATTGGGGACCGATGCTAGCAGATACTGCTATCGTTCCTTCAGTACTAGGTGCTGTTATCTTATTAGCCCTTTTTTGGAATCGTAATAGTTAGAAATGAAAGAGTTCTGAGGTATTGGTTAGATATCTAAGGACTCTTTTTTCTTATTTTTTCATTTTCATATACCACTTTTAGAAAAACTGTGGTAGAGTAATAAAAACAGCATCTATTTGGAAAGGACTAGAAATGAGTGACTTAGATAAAAACATGGCTGTAAAAAGTATGGTAGTTATGCGTAAGGCTTTTCGTACCATCGATGCCAAGGTTTCTGAGACCTTTAAAGAATTTAATTTGACACCAACTCAATTTGGAGTCATGGACGTGCTTAATGCTAAAGGACGTATGAAAATTGGCGAATTAATTGACTGCATGCTTGCCACCTCCGGGAATATGACTGTCGTCATTAAAAATATGGAGAAAAAAGGTTGGTTGACGCGAGAAGCCTGCCAAACAGATAAGCGTGCTTTCGAGGTTGATTTGACGGATGAGGGCCGTCGTATTATTCAAGCAGCAATCCCGCCACATCAACGAGCTATTGAGGAGACTTTTTCCGTTCTGACACCTGAAGAGCAGGCACAGTTGGTAGAGCTCCTGAAAAAATTTAAGAATGTCTGAGCATATTTCTTTATATTTCTAATGGAATTATATATATTACTATGTAGTAGTAAAAATCAATTATTAGAAATACAAAGGAAACGTATCATGAAAAACATTTTATTTATCGTTGGATCTCTTCGCAAGGGATCATTTAACCACCAATTAGCAGAAGAAGCTGAGAAAATGTTAGCTGGTAAAGCTAATGTTTCTTATCTTGACTATAGTCAAGTACCTGTTTTTAATCAGGATTTAGAAAGTCCAGTTCTTCCAGTTTTGGCAGAAGTTCGAGAACAGGTCTTGGCAGCAGACGCAATTTGGATTTTCTCACCGGTTTATAATTTCTCAATTCCTGGGCCAGTGAAAAATTTGCTTGACTGGTTGAGCCGTGCCCTTGACCTATCAGATCCTTCAGGGCCATCAGCTCTTCAAGATAAGATTGTAACCGTGTCATCAGTTGCTAATGGTGGTCACAATCAACTTTTTGATGCCTACAAAGACTTGTTACCATTTATCCGTACCCAAGTGGTTGGTGATTTTACAGCGACACGTGTAAATGATACAGCCTGGGCAGATGGGAAATTCCTAGCAACTGAAGAAGTTCTTGAAAGCCTTCAGAATCAAGCGGAAGCTTTGATTGAAGCGATTAAATAAGAATAATGAATACCCGAGGTTTCTAGCTTCGGGTATTTTTATATGCAATAATGAAAAAAAGACACCCTAAGGTGTCTTCGTATTATGAAGGCGGTAGACGGATTTGAACCGACGATCAAGCTTTTGCAGAGCCGTGCCTTACCACTTGGCTATACCGCCATAACAGATACCATTCTATCGAAAAAAAAAAGATTCGTCAAGTCTCTTTCATCAAATTGACTGGTTGATTATTCAAACTGCCTATTTACAAGAAACATAAAGAGGTTGAAAGACATTCAACCTCTTCATATTAATTATAACTGTTGAAGATAGATTACTAACACGCAAGTGTTGATTATTGTCTAATCAAGTAATCAAATGCTCCGATAGCAGCTGTAGCACCAGACCCCATGGAGATAATGATTTGCTTGTAGGCACTATCTGTACAGTCACCTGCAGCAAAAATACCAGGGATATTTGTTGAACCAAATTTATCAACGATAATTTCTTGGCGCTCATTGAGTTCAATACCACTATCTTTGAGCCAAGCAGTATTTGGTACAAGACCAATTTGAACAAAGACACCTTCAAGATCAAGATGTTTTTCTTCGTTTGTATCACGCTCAACGTAATTCAAACCAGTTACATGATCTTGACCAACAATTTCTTTGGTTGCAACGTTCTTAAGAATGGTTAGATTATCAGTTTTAGCAGCTCGTTCTTGTAAGACTTGATCTGCCTTTAATTCAGGTAAGAACTCTAAGACCGTAACATGTTTAGTAATGCCAGCTAAATCTAAAGCCGCTTCCAAACCTGAGTTACCACCACCGATAACTGCAACATTCTTCCCTTCAAATAGTGGACCATCACAGTGTGGGCAGTAAGTAACACCTTTATTGCGGAATTCTTCCTCGCCAGGAACGTTGATATTACGCCATTTGGCTCCGAGAGCCAGGATGGCAGTTTTGGATTTTAAAACGGCACCGTTAGCCAGTGTCACTTCAATAAGTTCTTTCTTTTCGATGCCAGTAGCTAATTGACTTTTGATGATATCAACATCATAAGATTTCGTATGCTCTTCAACTTGGGCCATTAACTTAGGACCTTCTGTATATAGCGTACCAATCATGTTCTCAATGCCGACTGTCTCGATAACTTGTCCACCAAAGGTTTCTGCTAAAAGACCAGTTTTTAAACCTTTACGGGCAGCATAGATGGCCGCACTGTTTCCAGCAGGGCCACCACCAATAACCAAAACATCATAGACACCTTTATCAGCGAAAGCATCAGCATCAAGTGGTCCGTCCAATTTTTCTACAAGCTGTTCAATGGTTGCACGACCAGATGTAAATTCTTCTTGGTCTTTGTAAACCGTAGGAACAGACATGATACCTTTAGCTTTGACCTCATCCTGATACATCCCACCTTCAATCATGGTGTGAGTGATATTTGGGTTCAAAACAGCCATTATATTAAAGGCTTGAACAACGTCTGGACAATTGTGACATGTTAATGAAACATAAGTCTCTAAATCGATGGTTTTATCAATCTTCTTGATACGTTCGATAGTGTCCTTATCAACTTTAGGTGGACGACCAGAAACTTGCAAGAGAGCTAAAATGAAAGATGTGAATTCGTGGCCCATTGGTAAGCCTGAGAAAATAACACGACTTTTTTTCCCTTTTTGTGCAATACCAAAACTAGGTTGACGTTTTAAATGTGTTGATTCAAGACTAATGCGGTCAGACATAGCGACAATCTCGTCTAGAAATTCTTTTACTTTACGAGAATTATCATCATCCCCTAAATCTGTTTGTAATACAATATCAGATTCTAGTAAATTTAAATACTGCGCTAATTGTGTCTTGATTTCTTTATCTAAGACCATGGATACCCCCTGGTTGTTAAATTTTACCTACAAGATCTAAGCTAGGAGTAAGTGTTTCAGCTCCTTCTTTCCATTTGGCTGGACAAACTTCACCTGGATGTTGACGAATATATTGAGCAGCACGGACTTTATCAACAAGAGTACTTGCATCGCGTCCAATACCATCAGCGTTAATTTCCATCATTTGGATAACACCATCTGGATCAATAATGAATGTACCACGTTGTGCGAGACCATCTTGTCCAAGAACATCAAAACCTTGTGAGATGTGGTGTGAAGGATCCCCAATCATAGGATAAGTAATAGTTCCAACAACATCTGAGTCATCATGCCAAGCTTTGTGAACAAAGTGAGTATCGGTAGAGACAGAGTAAACCTCTACACCAAGAGATTTAAGAGCTTCATATTGTTCTTGAAGGTCACCGAGTTCAGTTGGGCAGACAAATGAAAAATCTGCAGGATAGAAGCAGAAGACCGCCCATTTACCTTTAACATCTTCATCTGTAACAGTAATGAATTCCCCGTTGTGATAAGCTTGTGCTGAAAATTCAATAATTTCTTTTCCGACTAATGACAAAATAATGTCCTCCTCTATTTTTAATAGCCTAATTATAAACGAAATACTCATCAACCTCAAAGAAAACGATTGCAATTTTAATGAGAGGGGGATTTTTCTAATGGTCAGACTGGTTTTAGAGCTTGTCAAATGTCACTTTTTTTGATAAACTATTATAGTTGCGTAAAGTGACAAATACTCATTCTAAGCCGATTGTGGTCTTGTTGCCGCAGGGTGGGACTGCAAGTCTAAAGCTTAGAAGAGGAAAAAACAAATTTTAAGGAGAAATACTCATGGCAGTAATTTCAATGAAACAACTTCTTGAGGCTGGTGTTCACTTCGGTCACCAAACTCGTCGCTGGAATCCTAAGATGGCTAAGTACATCTTCACAGAACGTAACGGAATCCACGTTATCGACTTGCAACAAACTGTAAAAATGGCTGATACAGCTTACGAATTCGTTCGTGAAGCAGCAGCTAACGATGCAGTAATCTTGTTCGTTGGTACTAAAAAACAAGCAGCTGAAGCAGTAGCTGAAGAAGCAACTCGTGCTGGTCAATACTACATCAACCACCGTTGGTTGGGTGGTACTCTTACAAACTGGGATACTATCCAAAAACGTATCGCTCGTTTGAAAGAAATCAAACAAATGGAAGCTGATGGAACTTTCGAAGTTCTTCCTAAGAAAGAAGTTGCACTTCTTAACAAACAACGTGCACGTCTTGAAAAATTCTTGGGTGGTATCGAAGATATGCCTCGCATTCCAGATGTAATCTACATCGTTGACCCACACAAAGAACAAATCGCTGTTAAAGAAGCTAAAAAACTTGGTATCCCAGTTGTAGCGATGGTTGATACAAACGCTGATCCAGATGAGATCGATGTAATCATCCCAGCTAACGATGACGCTATCCGTGCCGTTAAATTGATCACTTCAAAAATGGCTGATGCTATCATCGAAGGTAACCAAGGTGAAGATGCTTCTGCAGATTTCCAAGAAGCAGCTGCAGCTGATTCAATCGAAGAAATCGTTGAAGTTGTCGAAGGTGACAACAACTAATCTTTAAGATTGGTTAGGGCTATATGCCCACTGTAAGATACGACAAACACCTAAGGGGCGGGGCTCAGCCCTGCCCCTTAGTTTGATAAAATAAATTTGGAGAAAAACAAAATGGCAGAAATTACAGCTAAACTTGTTAAAGAATTGCGTGAAAAATCTGGTGCTGGTGTCATGGACGCTAAAAAAGCATTGGTTGAAGTTGAAGGTGATATCGAAAAAGCGATTGAATTGCTTCGCGAAAAAGGTATGGCTAAAGCAGCTAAGAAAGCTGACCGTGTTGCAGCTGAAGGTTTGACTGGTGTTTACGTTAACGGTAACGTTGCAGCAGTTGTTGAAGTTAACGCTGAAACTGACTTCGTTGCGAAAAACGCTCAATTCGTTGAGTTGGTAAACGAAACAGCTAAAGTAATTGCTGAAGGTAAACCAGCTAACAACGAAGAAGCACTTGCATTGACTATGCCTTCAGGTGAAACTCTTGAAGCTGCATACGTAACTGCTACAGCTACTATCGGTGAAAAGATTTCATTCCGTCGTTTTGCAGTTGTTGAGAAAACTGATGCCCAACACTTCGGAGCTTACCAACACAACGGTGGACGTATCGGTGTTGTTTCAGTTATCGAAGGTGGAGATGATGCTCTTGCAAAACAAATCTCAATGCACATCGCAGCGATGAAACCAACTGTTCTTTCATACACTGAATTGGATGAACAATTTGTTAAAGATGAATTGGCACAACTTAACCACGCTATCGATCAAGATAACGAAAGCCGTGCAATGGTTAACAAACCAGCTCTTCCACACCTTAAATATGGTTCTAAAGCTCAATTGACTGATGCTGTTCTTGCTCAAGCTGAAGAAGATATCAAAGCTGAGTTGGCTGCTGAAGGTAAACCAGAAAAAATCTGGGATAAAATCATCCCAGGTAAAATGGACCGCTTCTTGCTTGACAACACTAAAGTTGACCAAGCTTACACTCTTCTTGCTCAAGTTTACATCATGGACGACAGCAAAACAGTTGAAGCTTACCTTGAATCAGTAAACGCTTCAGTAGTAGAATTCGTTCGCTTTGAAGTTGGTGAAGGTATCGAAAAAGCATCTAACGACTTTGAATCAGAAGTTGCAGCTACAATGGCAGCAGCACTTAACAACTAATTCTAGTTGCTAGATAAAAAGAAAGAAGTTACGTAAATGAATCGTAGCTTCTTTTTTGTTGCTATTAAAAAACGTCTGAGCATGCCCCAGACGTTAACAAAGTAATTAATGAGCGAAGGTATTTACACCAAGTAGAAGAGAGAGTGTTCCCATGATGATACCTGCAAGGATAACCCCCAGCATAACGGCAATAACACTACGTTTAAAGTCCCAATCTAGGATAGATGCTGCTAGGGTACCAGTCCAGGCTCCTGTTCCTGGAAGTGGAATTCCCACAAAAAGGAGGAGGGCCCAGAAGACCCCCTTATCTCCGGCAGCTTTTTCAAGTTTTTGCCCACCACTGTGACCTTTTTTAAGACACCAGGTGAAGAAGCCACCAATTAGAGGTTTGTCTGCCCCCCATTCGAGAACACGGCGGGCGAAGAAGAAGATAATTGGAACTGGAATCATGTTCCCAATAACACAAAGAATAAGGGCTTGCCACCAAGGGATACCTGAGGCGATAGCAACAGGAACGGCTCCACGGAGCTCAACCAAGGGAATCATAGAGATTAAGAGTGCAATGATGTATTTCATGAGTAACCTTTCATAGGGGAATAAAATAAGAGATAAGACTCAAAATGACATGAGCTTTATCGAGAGTGATAAGACTAATACTACTGCGAAAGTGCTAAAAAGTACTTGTTGGATTAGGTGGGTCTCAGCCTATCAAAGTAGATAGAAAATTTGAATCAAACACCTTAAGTTACCTAATATTTCAGTCTTATTTATTGTATCTTATATGGTCTCTAATGACAACTTTAAAAAGCTTTTTGAGGGTATAGTTTCCCATGAGCTGACATTTTTGGTATAATAATAGTCAGTTATAGTCAAATTAGACTGGAGGAATTAAGATGGCAAGAAATACATCAGATAGTATAGAAGAATATATTAAAGAATTGCTGGGCCAGTCTGGAATTGCTGAGATTCAACGCTCGAACTTAGCAGATACTTTTCAAGTTGTACCGAGTCAGATTAACTATGTTATTAAGACTCGTTTTACAGAAAGTCGTGGTTATATTGTTGAGAGTAAACGTGGAGGTGGCGGTTATATTCGTATCGTCAAGGTCAGATTCTCCGACAAGCACCACATGATTAATGATTTGCTTCAGAACTTGGCGGATCAGCTCAGCGAGCAGGTATTTACAGACTTGATTCAGTTGCTTTTTGATGAAAAAATCATCACTGAACGTGAGGGAAATTTGATTTTAGCAACTGCTAGTGATGATGTTTTAGGCGAAGATGCGGCTGCTATTCGTTCGCGTATTCTACGCTCGCTATTACTTAGATTGGATAGAAAAGGAAATTAGATGACGACATATTCAAGAAAAATGCAGGCCATTTTCCATCGTGCTCAGCTTGAGGCAGAGCGTTTTGGAAGTCCTTTCTTGGAGACTTGGCATGTGCTTCTGGCTATGGTTGAGGTTCCAGGATCTGTAGCCTACCTAACATTTACTGATTTTGAGGACCGTATTCGTGCGGAAGAGATTGAGACCGCTGCTGTACTAGCGATGGAGAAAAGTCCAAAAGACTTGTCTGAATCAGATATTATCGATTTACGTGCACAGTCACATGCTTTAGGGGCTATGTTGCAAGAGGCAGAGGGAATTGCTAGTGTAACTGGTGCTGTAGAGGTAGGGTCTGAACATGTATTGATGGCCTTTCTCCTTCATAAGGATTTGATGGTTTGTCGTCTCCTTGAAGTTGCTGGTTTTCAATATAAGGATGACAGCGATAAGCCTCGCATTATCGATTTACGACGTTCTTTGGAGCGTTACGCAGGTCTTAGTAAGCAAGATTTGAAGGCCATTCACGACCTTCGTAAGCCTAAAAAGTCAAAGGCATCAGGTAATTTTGCTAATATGATGCAGCCTCCTCAATCTTCTACTGGGGAACTGTCAGATTACACAAAAGACTTAACGGCAGTAGCCGAGTCAGGTGCTCTTGATTCTGTTATTGGACGTGAGAAAGAAATTTCACGCATGATTCAGGTTTTGAGTCGTAAAACGAAGAATAACCCAGTTCTTGTGGGTGAAGCAGGTGTTGGTAAGACGGCACTTGCGCTTGGCTTGGCACAGCGTATTGCTTCAGGCGAAGTACCTTTTGAGTTGGCTGATATGCGTATCTTAGAGCTTGATATGATGAGTGTGGTTGCAGGAACACGTTTCCGTGGCGATTTCGAAGAACGTATGAATCAGATCATTGATGAGATTGAAGCTGATGGAAAAATCATTCTCTTTATTGACGAATTGCATACGATTATCGGTTCTGGTTCAGGTATTGATAGTACCTTAGATGCGGCGAATATTTTGAAACCCGCTCTAGCACGTGGAACCCTTCATATGGTTGGAGCAACTACTCAAGCTGAGTACCAGAAGCATATTGAGAAAGATGCAGCTCTTTCTCGCCGTTTTGCTAAGATTACAATCGAGGAGCCAAGTGTAGCTGAGGCGATTGATATTCTAAAAGGCCTACGGTCGTCTTATGAAGACTATCATCGTGTAACGATTACTGATGAGGCGGTTGAGACAGCAGTCAAGGCAGCCCACCGTTATTTGACGAGTAAAAACTTACCTGACTCTGCCATTGACCTTTTAGATGAAGCGAGTGCAACTGTTCAAGGTCGTATCAAAAAAGAAGCCAAACTTGAAATAACGCCTTTGGACGAAGCGCTTCTATCTGGTGATATGAAGGCTGCTGTTAAACAATATAAGGCTAGCCAAAAAGCAAAATTACCAAAACCTGCCTTGGTAGATGCAGATCAGATTATGCAAACCCTTAGTCGTCTATCAGGTATTCCTGTTGAGAAGATGACTCAGGCAGATAGCAAGCGTTACTTGAATCTGGAAGCAGAGCTTCACAAACGTGTTATTGGTCAAGACGAAGCAGTTTCAGCGATTAGTCGTGCTATTCGTCGTAACCAGTCAGGTATTCGTACTGGCAAACGTCCGATTGGTTCCTTCATGTTCCTTGGACCTACTGGTGTTGGTAAGACAGAATTGGCCAAGGCTTTGGCGGAGGTTCTCTTTGATGATGAGTCAGCTTTGCTTCGCTTTGACATGTCAGAATACATGGAAAAATTTGCGGCTAGCCGCCTTAACGGTGCTCCTCCAGGTTATGTTGGATATGATGAGGGTGGTGAGTTAACAGAAAAAGTTCGTAACAAGCCTTACTCAGTTCTTCTTTTTGACGAGGTAGAAAAGGCTCACCCAGACATTTTCAACATTCTCTTACAGGTTTTGGATGATGGTGTCTTGACGGATAGTCGAGGTCGTAAAGTCGACTTCTCAAATACCATTATCATAATGACTTCGAACTTGGGGGCGACTGCTCTTCGCGATGATAAGACTGTTGGTTTTGGTGCTCGAGACATTTCTCATAATCATCAAGCTATGCAGTCACGTATCATGGAAGAGCTTAAGAAGGCCTACCGTCCAGAGTTTATCAACCGTATTGATGAGAAGGTTGTCTTCCATAGCTTAGAGGAAGAACAGCTTCGTGAGATTGTCAAAATTATGGTAAAACCGTTGGTTTCAGCTTTGGCTGAAAAAGGGATTGACTTGAAATTCCAACCAGCTGCCCTCAAGCATTTGGCTAAAGATGGCTATGATGTTGAGATGGGTGCTCGTCCATTACGTCGCACGATTCAAACTCAGGTTGAGGATAAGTTATCTGAGCTCTTACTAGGCGGCCAAGTAGTGAGTGGACAAACCCTTAAGATTGGTTGTTCGAAAGATAAATTAACCTTTACAGTAGTGTAAAGATTAAACAAAAAGACAGATTACAGGTGTAGTTTGTCTTTTTGTTTGTGTCAACAGGAGTCAAGGTAGAGTCAATCTTTCTGTAAAGTTGGGTAAAAGAAAAAGCCGAGCAAGGCTCGACTATAAGGTTTAGAGTTTTTCGTTGACAAAGGTGACAAAGTGATTCCACCAGACCTTGAGGAAGAAGCTTTTCTTAACTTCTTTACCAGCAACCAGTTCCATGCTAGGCATACCTTGGTTAGGTAGGTAACCTTCTCCGACAAGTGACTTATCTTCAAAGGTAGCAGTTCCAACCTTGTCTCCTGGTTTGACAGGAGCTTGGACTTGATTTGTAGTAACTTTAATATGTTTACTATTGTTAGCATCTATTTTTTGGATGATATTAAAGTCAGACTTAGCGACGGCAGTGACTTGCTTAGATTTACCATCAATAACATGGGCTTGACTTTTACCGATAGCTTGTCCTTTTTTGGCAATGGTCTTGCTTTCCCAATGATAGACTACGTAGTTAAGTAGGTCATTGGTTGCAGTGAAACGGGCGTAGTCATCAGTATCGGTATTATCAGCATTCATAATGACTGTGATAATGCTCATGCCACTTTCATTTGAGTGGGCCACGAAGGAAGCACCGGCCAAATCGGTGGTACCTGTTTTTAGACCATCAACTCCCTTGCGGTAACTAGGTTGTCCCTTAAGCATGTAGTTGAAGGTTTTAAGTTTGTTGACACCATCAAAATCAGCCTCGGTTTTTTTAGTGATATCGAGAATTTCAGGATATTCTTTCACCACGTGTTGCGCAATGATAGCAACGTCCTTAGCACTCATGGTGTTTTCTTCGTCAGATTTAGAGCCTGGATAGATATTGTCACCTAAGTAGGAATTATTAAGACCAGAGGCATTGACAATCTTGGCATCAGTGATACCCCAATCTTTAAGTTGGGCTTTCATCATATCGACAAACTTGCTTTCGGTTCCACCGATTTCCTCAGCTAGAGCAATGGATGCACTATTGGCACTGGAAATAAGGGTTGCGTCAAGGAGCTGTTTAACAGTGTACTTACGGGCATCTAGTGGAATATTGGATACTCCGGCACTGACAGTTAGTTCAAAGGGATAGTCAGAAATCTCAACTTTGCTATTCCATTTGAGGTCTCCCTGATCTACCGCTTTATACACCATGTAGGCCGTTAGGAGCTTGGTAATAGAGCCAATCCCTGTAGAGGTAGTGGCATCTTTTTCGTATAAAATTTTGCCAGTAGTCGCTTCGACAGCGATGGCATGTTTGGCTGCGGCATCATATCCTTTTTTCTTATCTGCTGCAAAAGCAGGGGCTACGCTTCCCAGACAGAGTAAGAAGGTCATCATAAGCGTAATCAGTTTTTTCATGGTTTGTTCCTTCATGTGTTTTGGATATTTATTATACCACATTTTGAGAGGAACTTAAGGTGTTGAGAAGGGGCTTTTACTTACAAGACCAATTTTGAAGGCAAGATAAAACTACCTTTTGATAGCTAAAAGGTAGTTTTGTGTTTACTTGTTTCCTGTAAAGAAATTAACGATATGATTCCACCAAACTTTTAAGAAGAAACTTTTCTTGATAGATTGGTTGGCTGTTACAGAAACTTGAGGTGGCTCAGAGATGTAACCTGTCCCTACGAGATCCTTATCATCAAAAGTTGCAGTTCCGATAGTATCCCCTTTTTTGATAGGTGCCGTTATGGTTTTTGCTTTGATTTTAACAGCATCATTTTTACTATTTATTTTTTGAACGACCGTAAGGTCTGACTCGAGTTTAGCAGAGATGGTTTGGCTATCTCCGTCAGCCACCTTGATATCATTTTTCTTGACGATTTGTCCTTTGGTGTTGAGGGTTTTGATTTCCCAGTTTTGTGTCACATAATCTAGCAACTCATTTGTGGCTGTGAATCTGGCAGCTTCATCTTCTCCGCCATTA
Source organism: Streptococcus sp. 9.1 (assembly GCF_016648815.1). NCBI lineage: Bacteria > Bacillati > Bacillota > Bacilli > Lactobacillales > Streptococcaceae > Streptococcus > Streptococcus sp. 9.1. Next base: position 24,087 of record NZ_JACLQS010000010.1, read on the forward strand.
TCCGCATTCATAACAACGGTAATCAAGCTCATGCCATTTTCATTGGAGTGGGCTACGAAGGAAGCCCCTGCAAGTTCAGTTGTTCCAGTCTTGAGTCCATCAACGCCTTCACGGTAGTTGTCTTGACCTTCTAACATGTAGTTGTGCGTCGTTAATTTGTTGTCACCTTCGAAATCAGTTTCGGTTTGCTTGGTGATTTCAAGTACCTGAGGATAGTCTTTGATGAGGTGGTCTGCAATAATGGCAACATCTAGAGCACTCATAGTATTTTCGTCATCTGCTTTAGAGCCAGGATAGCGGTTATCGCCTAGGTATTTATTATTTAGTCCTGAAGCGTTGTATAATTTAGCATCTGTAATGCCCCACTCTTTAAGTTGGGCTGTCATAGTGTCAACAAATGCACTCTCTGATCCTGAGATTTTTTCAGCTAGAGCAATAGCAGTACTGTTAGCGCTGGAAATGAGGGTGGCATCTAGGAGCTGTTTAACAGTGTATTTTCGGGAATCTAGTGGGACATTTGAAACTTCTGAATCAACGGTTAAGTTGAAAGGATAGTCTGAGATATCGACGTCAGTGTCCCAGGTAATTTTTCCTTGGTCAACTGCTTTATAGACCATGTAGGCTGTTAGGATTTTAGTCATTGAAGCCACACCGTCAGGAGTAGTGGCGTCCTTTTCATAGAGGACTTTCCCTGTAGTTGCTTCGACAGCAATCGCATGTTTAGCGGAAACATTGAAGTCATCTGTCTGTTCTTGTGCTAGAGCAGGTGTTACTAGGCCTAGTAAGATTAAGGCAATCATAATGATGTGTTGTAATTTTTTCATAGTCATTCCTTTGTCTCTCATAAGTGTTTATTATATCACAAAACGACTTAAATATCTGAGAGAAAGGGAGACTTGGGTGCTAACTTATGCCGGAGCTCTGCCATTTTTGACTATATTATGGTAAAATGAAAGTTATATCAAATGAATGACATAAAGTTGACCGGTTCGTTTTTGTAAGGGCTGGTCATGGATAAAAAGAGGGATCAAACATGGCTAAACAAACTTTTGAGATGACCTTTGCAGGACGCCCGCTTGTCGTTGAAGTTGGGCAGGTAGCCAAGCAGGCTAATGGTGCTGTCGTCGTGCGTTATGGAGATACAACGGTATTATCAACAGCTGTTATGTCTAAAAAGATGGCAACGGCAGATTTCTTTCCTTTACAGGTTAATTATGAGGAAAAAATGTATGCAGCTGGCAAGTTCCCGGGGGGCTTTAACAAGCGTGAGGGTCGCCCTTCAACAGATGCCACGTTGACTGCTCGCCTCATTGATCGTCCTATTCGTCCTATGTTTGCGGAGGGCTTTCGTAACGAAGTTCAGGTCATTAACACGGTTCTCTCTTATGATGAGAATGCTAGTGCTCCGATGGCGGCTATGTTTGGGAGTTCTTTAGCTCTTTCTATCTCTGATATTCCTTTCAATGGTCCAATTGCTGGGGTTCAAGTAGCCTATGCTGCAGAAGATTTCATCATCAATCCAAGTGCAGCGGATAAGGAAGTTTCACTTTTAGATTTGACAGTGGCAGGTACCAAGGAAGCTATCAATATGGTAGAGTCAGGTGCCCAGGAATTGTCTGAGGATATTATGTTGCAAGCACTCTTGAAGGGGCATGAGGCCATTCAAGAGTTGGTTGATTTCCAAAATTATATCGTTGCAGCTGTTGGTAAGGAAAAGGCTGAGGTTGAACTTCTACAAGTTGATGCTGATTTGAAAGTCGAAATCGAAACAGCTTATTATGATCAGTTAGCGAAGGCTGTTCAGGTGGAAGAAAAACTGGCGCGTGAAGCAGCAACTCAGGCTGTAAAAGAAGAAGTCCTCGCTTCTTATCAAGAACGCTTTGCAGAAGATGAAGATAAGGAAACCATTCTGCGTGATGTGGCAGAAATTCTTGAGCAGATGGAACATGCTGAGGTGCGCCGTCTCATTACCGAGGATAAGGTTCGTCCAGATGGCCGTCGTGTGGATGAAATCCGTCCTTTGGACGCAGAGATTGACTTTCTTCCTAAGGTTCATGGTTCAGGTCTCTTTACACGTGGTCAAACTCAAGCCTTGTCAGTTTTGACTTTGGCACCTATGAGTGATACACAGCTTGTTGATGGTTTGGATCCAGAGTATAAGAAACGTTTCCTTCACCACTATAATTTCCCTCAGTATTCAGTGGGTGAGACAGGGCGTTACGGTGCACCAGGTCGACGTGAGATTGGTCACGGAGCCTTGGGTGAACGTGCCCTTGCTCAGGTTCTCCCAAGTGTTGAAGAGTTCCCTTATGCTATCCGTTTGGTAGCAGAAGTCTTGGAGTCAAATGGTTCTTCCTCACAAGCTTCTATTTGTGCAGGAACCTTGGCTCTTATGGCTGGTGGTGTACCGATTAAGGCACCTGTTGCAGGTATTGCCATGGGACTTATCTCAGATGGTACTAACTACACTGTCCTAACTGATATTCAAGGTTTGGAAGATCATTTTGGAGATATGGACTTTAAGGTGGCTGGGACACGTCAAGGAATTACAGCTCTTCAGATGGATATTAAGATTTCGGGTATTACACCGGCCATTCTCGAAGAGGCTTTGGCTCAGGCAAAGGTAGCTCGTTTTGAAATTCTTGATGTTATTGAGTCAGCAATCGCTGAGCCACGTCCAGAATTGGCACCAACAGCACCTAAGATTGATAGCATTCAGATTCCTGTTGACAAGATCAAGGTTGTCATCGGTAAAGGTGGCGAAACTATTGATAAGATTATCGCTGAAACTGGTGTCACTATTGATATCGATGAAGAAGGTCTTGTTCAGATTTTCTCTAGCGATCAGGATGCTATTAACCGTGCTAAAACTATCATCTCCGATCTTGTACGTGAAGCTAAGGTTGGAGAGGTTTACACTGTACCCGTTGTCCGTATTGAAAAGTTCGGTGCCTTCGTCCACCTTTTCAATAAGACAGATGCTCTCATCCACATCTCAGAACTAGCTTGGGAACGTACTGAGCATGTCGAAGATGTGGTTAAAGTTGGGGGTACGGTAACTGTTAAAATTATCAAAATCGATGAAAAAGGACGTATCGATGCCTCAATCAAGGCCTTGCTTCCTAAGCCTGAAAAACTTGATGATGGGGAAAATGGAGGAGAGCATCGTCACCGCCGTCGTTCTCATCATAAACCACGCCACCATAATGAAAGTGGTGAAGCACCGAAAAATCCTGATAAATCAGAAACGAAAGAACAGACAGAAGAATGACAGAAAATCAAGAATTGCAAGCTTTTGATGAAACTCTAAAAGAATTTTTAAAGGAACCAGACCACTTTTTGACCAGTTTGGCTTTGGTTAATCACCTACAACGTACTCCCGTCTTGGCTGCCCAAGACCTCTACGCAGTTGAAGTGGAAGGCAAGAAGGTTGTTCCTGTCTTCACTAGTGAACAGGACTTACAATCTTTCAAAGCTACTCAAGAGAGTGCTCGAGAACAGACTTGGATAGAACGTTCAAGCTTAGATATCCTAACACAACTGGTTCAGGCAGAGCTTTTTGGTCTTGCTTTCAATTTAAAAGAGGATGGTGATTTCTCAAACACCACTCTGTTTGCAAGCAGTGAACTTATCCAGTTTATCAACTATTTCACTCAGACCTTAAATAATCTTTTGGGTGAGGAAAATCAAAAGGCAGATTTTAAAGATAAGATTTATCTTGTTCCAGCCTTCATTCACAAACGCGAGGAAGATGGTCAGGATGACCGTTTCTTTGCGACCATGTCGAATGCAGAGGGACAGAGTTATGTGCCAGTGTTTACGAACTTAACGAGCTTTGCAAAATGGTACGGTAACGAAACTTTTGGCCTACCTTTCCGTAAGGCTAAAGGGACGATTTTACAATGGCCACTGTCAGAAATTTACCAGCCTTCAACAGGTGAAAATGAGTTGGATAAGGTTCAAGGTATTGTCATCAATCCGTTTGATGAGCAACCTGAGTTAGTCGATTGGTCTTATTTTGAGGGGGATAGCGAGTAGACCTAGTGTTTACAGCTCTCCACTTTAAAGAAATAATAGGGCCACAACAAACAATAATAGCAATAATGATGTAAGGAGTGACCTAAATGGGTTGGTGGAAAGAAAGTATTGATATAGTAAAGAAAAATGACCCAGCAGCTCGGACGAGTCTGGAGGTTCTTTTAACCTACCCTGGATTAAAAGCCTTGGCTGCTCATCGTATCTCACATTTTCTCTGGCGCCACCATTGTCGACTCTTAGCGCGTATGCATAGTCAGTTTTGGCGCTTCTGGACTCAAATCGAGATTCACCCAGGGGCTCAGATTGCTGAAGGTGTTTTCATCGACCATGGCTCAGGCCTTGTCATTGGTGAGACAGCTGTTGTGGAGAAGGGTGCTATGCTTTACCACGGTGTCACTTTAGGTGGTACTGGTAAAGATGTCGGAAAACGTCACCCAACCGTTCGTGAGGGTGCCTTGGTTTCAGCCCATGCTCAGGTCATAGGCCCTATTGAGATTGGAAAGAATTCTAAGGTCGGTGCGGCAGCTGTGGTTGTTGCGGATGTCCCAGAAGATGTTACAGTCGTTGGTGTTCCTGCTAAGGTTGTGCGTGTTCATGGTCAAAAGGATGAAGAAGTTATTCACGATATTGAAGAAGGACGTGAATACTATAGCGAAAAACTAGAAGACCTTCTAAAAGCAGCTAGCTTCCACTCATCACGGCTATAAGGAAAGGAAACGATGAAACTATTTAGTTCAAAGGTGACTCGATTGACGGTCGTGGGCCCTCTTGCCCTTGTTTACATTGCTTTACATAGAGCAGACTATAGCATGGCAGCCTTGTGGTTTTGCATTGCTCTTTTATGGGCTGGTCTTGTTTTTAAGCAACGTCACAAGTAATACTTGAGTTATGAAAAATTTATTCAAAAACAATCCTTTTTTGGTCTTCTATATAGTTGGGAGTTTCCTTTCAGCTATGTCTCTCTTGGCTCAAGGTCAGCTAGTTGCGGCTATATGGATTATCATTCTTGTGATACTCTTGTGTTTATACCTAAACCATATCAAGGATAAAAAATAGTTTCCAGTTAATTGAAAGGAATCTCTAGTGATTAAAATTTATGATACGATGACGCGTTCGCTCCGTGATTTTGTACCTTTGACAGAAAATGTTGTCAATATGTATGTCTGCGGACCAACAGTTTACAATTATATTCATATCGGAAATGCCCGTTCAGCAGTAGCTTTTGATACTATTCGTCGTTATTTTGAGTATTGTGGCTATACAGTCAACTATATTTCCAACTTTACGGATGTAGATGATAAGATTATCAAGGCAGCTAATGAAGCTGGTATTTCAACTAAGGAATTGTCGGACAAGTTTATCGCGGCCTTTATGGAAGATACCGGACAACTTGGCATCAAACCAGCGACACAAAATCCTCGTGTTATTAACTATATGGATGAAATCATTGCATTCGTGTCGACCTTGGTTGACAAAGGATTTGCCTATGTCTCTGAAGGTGATGTTTACTTCCGAGTAGCTAAGTCAAACAACTATGCTAAATTGGCTAACAAGACCTTGGAAGATCTTGAAATTGGTGCAAGCGGACGTACGGATGCTGAAACAGAACGTAAGGAAAATCCTCTGGATTTTGCCCTTTGGAAAGCTGCCAAAGAGGGAGAAGTTTCTTGGGACAGCCCATGGGGACCTGGTCGTCCTGGTTGGCACATCGAATGTTCTGTAATGGCGACTGAAATCCTTGGAGATACTATCGATATTCATGGTGGAGGGGCAGACCTTGAGTTTCCACACCATACCAATGAAATTGCCCAATCAGAAGCCAAAACTGGCAAGACCTTTGCTAACTACTGGATGCATAATGGTTTTGTCAATGTGGATAATGAAAAAATGTCAAAATCCTTGGGTAACTTCGTGACCGTTCACGATATGCTTCAAACGGTTGATGGTCAAGTGCTTCGTTTCTTCCTAGCGACACAACAGTATCGTAAACCAATTAACTTTACAGAAAAAGCTATCCATGATGCTGAAGTTAATCTTAAGTATTTGAAAAATACCCACAGTCTTCCGTTGACAGAACAGGTGAATCAAGCTGAGTTGCAAACTTATCTTGACACCTTCCAAGAAGCTATGGATGATGACTTTAATACGGCAAACGGAGTGACTGTTCTGTTTGACATGGCCAAATGGATTAATTCAGGCAATTATGATCAAACCGTTAAGGATGCTTTTGAAAAAATGCTCCAAGTCTTCGGTATTGTTTTCGAAGAAGAAGTCCTTGATGAAGATATCGAAAAACTCATTGAAGAGCGTCAAGCGGCGCGTGCTAACAAGGACTTTGCGACTGCAGACCGCATTCGTGATGAGTTAGCTGCTCAAGGTATCAAACTTCTTGATACCAAGGAGGGCGTGAGGTGGACACGTGACTAAACATCTTGATGTCAACCTTCTTAACGGCATTGCTCTCGCCTTTGAGGGAGATGCTGTTTATTCCTTGTACATTCGCCGTCACCTGATTTTTCAAGGTCAGACCAAGCCAAATCAACTGCACCGTCTAGCTACACGCTATGTTTCAGCTAAGGCCCAGGCTAGTCTCATTGAAAAAATGCTAGAGCAAGAGCTTTTGACTGAAAAAGAGCTAGACATCTATAAAAGAGGGCGTAATGCGAATAGCCATACCAAGGCTAAAAATACAGATGTTATTACCTATAAAATGTCAACAGGCTTCGAAGCAGTCATGGGCTATCTTCATATGACCGAGGATATCGCTCGCTTAGAGGAACTGATTGCTTGGTGTATTGACGAAGTTGAAAAAGAAATCTAAAAATTCTGCCGAGAGCAGGATTTTTGTTATTTAAAGGCTATAAAAATTGTAACAGTTAGCCAGAGTTTTAACATTTAGATTATTTGAGAATCAAAGTAATTCAGCGTCTTGATAATGAAAAATAAGATGAAACTAATATTTAGCACCTTGAAAATGAGAAAGTTAAGGGGTGTCTGACACGTGTAAAACCCCGATATTATAGCGTTTTTTAATAAAACTAATTTGACAGAAAGTAAAAAAAAAGTCTATAATATTAATAAATGAGGCCATCTAAAAAATGAGGAGGTGAATGGAAATAGCTAAGAAAAAAGTTTTCTATACAACTTTTGCTGCTTTGATTTTATCTAGCTTTACGCTTCAAACAGGTAAAGCAGATGAAGTTCAGGTAAAACCTGATGAAGCTAAAATAGATTATGTTAATAGTGAGGCACCGGCTCCAGTTGCTCCTCAGGCTGATTTTTCATCAGTAGGAGCTAAGGCAGAGCCAGCGAGTCAAGTAGGTTCAGTAGTGACCTCAACATCACTGATGGTTGTCTCTTCAAGTGAGACAGATGAGGGGCTTCTTGAGGTACATTCTCAAGTTGATATCGTGGAGACTAGCGTTTCTACGACGACACCTCATTCAGAAGAGGCTCGTGCCCAGGCTTTTGGTGAGGATCGATCAGTAGCGGCATCTGAACGAGGAGATGCAAACCCAACATCTGATTCTGAACAAGCTAAACCAAATATTGTGCTTACTTATGATAAGTCTCGTGAGGCTACAGCGACTGCAGAGTCTCAAGCTGTGACTTCAATGTATAAGAGTGAAAGCACCCTATATACATCTGAACTTGCTGGAAATACACATGCAGTTATTGAAAAATCAGAGTATTCTTCACTGGATTCTCATACGACATCTGTAAGTGCGACTCCTACTAGCCAAGCTATTGCAACTTCTGAAGTCGCTTCTGAGTCTGCAAGTACTGCAAGCTCTCTTGCATCTACGGCTCCAGAAACGAGTCAGTTAAATAATAATTCAGAAGATAGCTTAACTGTCCTTACGGTTGGCTGGAAAGATTCATCATCAACTTCTGAGGTCTTTAAAACTTCTGAAGTGGTTTCTATGTTGCAAAGTGAGAGTTTGACCTATTCGTCAGAGGTAACCTTTACGGATGGACTCATCTCAGAAATCTTAGCGACTCCAATCACTTCTGAAGTATATACCGTTGTTCCAAAACGAGACAGTACTGGAGCGCTTCTTGAAGATCAACCTGCTGTTACAGGGAATACAGATATTCTTTATTTAGCACGTGGTGAAATCTTTAACGTCAACTTTGATGTTAACAAGATGGAAGGTAAGAAGATTAAGGGCCTTAATCTAGTCCTTGATGGCAAACAAATTCATCATAGCTACTTTGTTGAAGGAACTCTGGATGAGGTCAATGCTGGTTTGAGTGCCTACCATTTGGCAGAGCAAACGACTGGTATTCATAAAATGACCTTTGAGTTGATTGATACGAATAACAATATTCATTACCTGACACAGACTTTTAGCGTCTTCAATGAAGGCGAGCGTCCAGTGACACCGGATAGTTACCGTAGGAATCAGTATTCATCAACAACGACAACAACGACTGTACCGGTTACTTATAATACCAGTGCAAATAGCTACACTGAAACCGCCAATCATATACAAGCTACGGCTGTCAATGAGTTGGCTGAGACAACTAGAGCGCTAACACAGCAATTGGCAGAACAAATTGCTGAGGTTTTGAGTGGTTGGTCTTCAGCGATTTCTGGAAATAGTTCAACAAGCACAGGTTCAATTGATATCTTCCAAGCAGCAGGTAAAACCATTACTCAAGCTGCGAGAAAGATTGCAGAATCAATCTCAGATCCAGATACAATTGGTAAGCAAGCTTTGGCTGCTGCAACTGTTGTTCTCGTTCTACTAGTGCTTTACCTAGCAGCAATTACATTTATTTAACATGCTTTGCCCTCGTAAGAGGGCTTTTTTTATGATAGAATTAGCTTATGAAAACAACTAAAGAATCAAGTCTAGACATTGTTTATGGTGTGCATGCCGTAACAGAGAGTCTAGAAGCAAATACTGGAAATAAACTCTATATTCAAGATGATCTTCGAGGGAAAAATGTTGATGCCATTAAGGCTTTGGCAGCTGAAAAGAAGGTTTCCATCTCTTGGACACCTAAGAAAACCTTGTCTGATATGACAGGTGGAGCTGTGCATCAAGGTTTTGTTCTTCGTGTGTCAGAGTTCGCTTACTCTGAGCTCTCAGTTATTATGGATAAGGCTGAACAAGAGGAGAATCCTCTAGTCCTCATTTTAGATGGACTCAACGATCCTCATAACTTTGGTTCTATCCTACGTACAGCTGATGCTACTCAGGTGACAGGAGTTATTATTCCTAAGCATCGTGCTGTGGGGGTAACACCTGTCGTTGCCAAGACATCAACAGGGGCTGTGGAGCATATTCCCATTGCCCGAGTGACCAATCTTAGCCAAACTCTTGATAAGCTTAAAGAAGCAGGCTTCTGGGTATTTGGTACGGATATGGATGGCACCCCATCTCATAAATGGAACACAGCTGGAAAGGTTGCCCTTATCATTGGTAATGAAGGTAAGGGAATCTCTGCTAACATCAAGAAACAAGTGGATGAGATGATTACTATACCCATGAGTGGTCATGTGCAGAGCCTTAATGCCAGTGTGGCAGCAGCAGTTCTCATGTATGAAGTTTATCGAAACCGATTGTAACTATGAAAAAAAGAATACTTCTAGTTGATGGTTATAATATGATTGCCTTTTGGCAAGAAACCCGTCAACTCTTTAAGACCAACCAGCTTGATGAAGCTCGTGAAACCTTGCTTCGTAAGCTCAATCATTATGCTAACTTTGAACATATTGATATTATCTGTGTGTTTGATGCCCAGTTTGTTCCAGGGAGTCGTCAACGTTATGATCAATATCGTATCAGTGTCATTTTTACTGAGGAAGATGAGACAGCAGATAGCTATATTGAGCGCGCAGCAGCTGAGATGAATACTGTTCAAAATCTAGTTGAAGTAGCAACTAGTGACTTAAATGAACAGTGGGCTATCTTTTCACAAGGAGCTTTACGTGTTTCGGCGCGTGAGTTGGAAGAGCGTGTCAATACCGTTAAGTCTGATCTAGACAAGATGTCGGCACATATTGACTTAAAGACACCAAAACTACGTCCTTGGGACGATGCACAATTAGGGAAATTACAGGACCTTTTAAATGAAATAGAATAGAGGGATTTATGACATTTAACATTTTGACAGATTCCACAGCAGATCTAGATGAAAAATGGGCTCAGGAGAATAAGGTAGAGCTCGTTGGTTTGACCATCACGCTTGATGATATCGCCTATGAGACCGTTGGTCCTAACCGCTTAATGAGTGACCGTCTCTTAGAACGTATGCAAGAAGGCAGTCAGCCTACCACAAGCCAGGTGAATGTTGGTCAATTTGAAGAGGTTTTTCGTCGTCATGCCAAAAATGGTGATGCTCTTCTCTATATTGCCTTCTCATCAGTGCTTTCAGGTACTTATCAAAGTGCTGTTATAGCGCGTGACATGATTTTGGATGAATACCCAGAAGCTGTCATTGAGATTGTAGATACCCTGGCGGCAGCAGGTGGGGAAGGTTATCTCTCTATCTTGGCGGCAGAAGCTCGTGACCAAGGTAAGAGCTTATCTGAAACGAAAGCCATGATTGAGGACATTCTGCCACGTTTACGGACCTATTTCTTAGTTGATGATCTCTACCATCTCATGCGTGGGGGTCGCCTTTCTAAGAGCTCAGCCATTATTGGTAGTTTGATTAATATCAAGCCTCTTCTTTGGCTGGACGCTTCAGGTAAGTTGGTTCCTCTGGCCAAAATCCGTGGACGCAAAAAGGCCATTAAAGAAATGGTCCTACAAGCTACCCAGGATATTGGACATAGCACAGCAATTGTCGCTTATGCCAATGATATTGAAGCAGCGAAGAATCTAAAAGAACAATTATTAGCAGTTGACGGCATTGAGCAAGTTCTCATTATGCCACTTGGGCCAGTTATTTCTACCCACGTCGGACCAGATACCTTGGCCGTCTTCACGATTGGTAAAGAAGCTAGATAGAAAAAGTGTCAGATAGGATTTCCTATCTGATTTTTTGTTTTCTGAATGCTAGATTAATAGAAAATCAAAAGATAATCCATACAAAATGAATGATATATTTGACATAACGTAAAATAACGCTATAATAAATCTAGAAAATGGAGGAAACAAAATGAAAAAGTCAAAGAAAAAAGTAGCTAGCACGATGGATGAACGTGCTCGATTAATCAGTGCAGAATCTGCTGCTAGAGGTTATTGGGTAGCCATACTTGGTATACTTGTAACAATTCTGGTTACTGATAAGACACACTCCATCGAATTAGTGCAGTCATTATTAATCATTACTTTATTTGGTTCTATGTGCGTGGTCGTGGTGCGCAGCGTATCACATAATGGGCATCCATTCTTACTGGACAAAAAAATTGAGAAGAAAGTATTAATATTTTCCTGGGTAACGTTACTTGGTGGAACTTTTGTATCGTTAATATATCTACTAATTTTAGTACAGTCGTTTAGATTGGGTAAGAATCTTATGGGCAGTGTAACAGTTTTGACATCGAGTTTGATTTTATGCTATGAAGGATGGGCTATCATCAAAAGAATCAAGAAGAACCGTCTGGAAGAACTAGAAGACGAAGAATAGGATTTTTGAATGAAAAATTTAAAAATGAAGTCAGCGCGTGTAGCAAAGGATCTCACTCAACAAGGCTTGGCAGATGCAATTGGTGTTTCGCGTCAGACCATTTCAGCTATTGAAAAAGGTGATTATAACCCAACTATAAATCTGTGTATTGCTATCTGCAAAACTCTGGACAAAACTTTAGACCAGCTTTTTTGGGAATCTGAGGATTAGTTTGTATCGCTTTAGAGGTCATTTAGGCATGATTTCTAGTCTTACACCTTATAAAATGAGAGACTAAAAAAATACAAAAAATAAAAGAAAAACACCTCCAAATGACTTGCCTTGGACGTGTTTTTTTGATATTATGTTAAACGGTATTGTTTACCCCATTTGAAAGGCCCCGGAACCTTCCAAATACTTTTCGATGGGAAGGAACACCCATCACTCGTAAACAAAAATCGAACTATATATAGGAGAAATCATGAACAAAACAACATTTATGGCTAAACCAGGCCAAGTTGAACGTAAATGGTATGTCGTTGACGCAACTGATGTGCCACTTGGACGTCTTTCTGCAGTAGTTGCTAGCGTACTTCGCGGAAAAAACAAACCAACTTTCACACCACACACTGATACAGGTGACTTCGTAATCGTTATCAATGCTGAAAAAGTTAAATTGACTGGTAAAAAAGCAACTGATAAGATCTACTACACTCACTCAATGTACCCAGGTGGATTGAAACAAATCTCAGCAGGTGAACTTCGTTCTAAAAATGCTGTTCGTTTGATCGAAAAATCAGTTAAAGGTATGCTTCCACACAACACTCTTGGACGCGCACAAGGTATGAAATTGAAAGTCTTCGTTGGCGGTGAGCACACTCACGCTGCACAACAACCAGAAGTACTTGATATCTCAGGACTTATCTAATTCTAAGAGGAAAGGAGCACTAATATAATGGCACAAGCACAATATGCAGGTACAGGACGCCGTAAAAACGCCGTTGCACGCGTACGTTTGGTTCCAGGTACTGGTAAAATCACAGTTAACAAAAAAGATGTAGAAGAATACATCCCACACGCAGACCTTCGTCTCGTTATCAACCAACCTTTTGCAGTTACTTCAACTGAAGGTTCATACGACGTACACGTTAACGTTGTAGGTGGTGGATACGCTGGTCAATCAGGTGCGATCCGTCACGGTATCGCTCGTGCACTTCTTCAAGTAGATCCAGACTTCCGCGATTCATTGAAACGCGCTGGACTTCTTACTCGTGATGCACGTATGGTTGAACGTAAGAAACCAGGTCTTAAGAAAGCTCGTAAAGCTAGCCAGTTCTCTAAACGTTAAGAAACGGCTACAATACAGCATTTATCAACACTTCATGGTTCACACCATGGGGTGTTTTTTGATGTTTTTTTAGCAAAATTCACACCACTTTTCACACCAAATTCACACCATTACTTTTTAAGGTTACGGTAGGCAATTTCACCAACAGCCATTGGTATGACATTTGAAGTGTTGACATAGGTCTTAGTTGTGAGAGTATCGCTATGCGTTAAAGCTTCCGAAATGTCCTCTAGTGATGTGCCAAATTGTTTGGCAAGAGTTGCACCCGTATGACGTAATTTATGAGGTGTAGCGTGTGTTAGTTCCTTATGACGGCGTTCGACTGACTTCATCTTATTATTAAGATAATCAGCGTGTAAGGGACTATTAACATTCCCTTTTGTATCAATATAAGTAAAAACATACTGTTCATCAGATTGGATAATATTGAATTTTGCCAATTCCAATTTTTGTTGTTTTTTCCAAGCACAGAGTAAATCAGTTAGTTCAATAGGAATATGGAAAGTTGTCCTTTTATTTCCCTTAGTTGATTTTGGATTTTTATACTTGTCCAAGGCTTTCACTAACTGAATTTCTTGTTTCTTTAGGTTAATGTGTTTCCATTGCAAAGCGTAACTTTCGGATTTCCTATCTCCTAAGAAAAAAGTTGTATAGAATAACACATAATCTTTGAATAGGAGCTTGTCGTTTTCTAAATCTTCTTCAAAAGCGGTGAACCATGCTTGAAGTTCTGATTGTGACAGATATAAATCTTCATCATTTTTACTCTCTTGTAGTTTAATTTTTTTAGTTGCCTTAATACGGCTAATTGTTTTAGAGAGGCGATTAGTTTCGATATATTCCAATTCCTCAGCCCAATCAAAAATAGAATTAACGTAACTTCTAATGACTTTAAAGTTTGCATATTCTTCTGCCTTTTGTGTCAAAAGGTTCAAGATAACCTGTTTATTTTGATTGAGAAAATCAATGGAATAATTACCAAGCAAGGGTAGGATATGTTTTCTAAAGGCAATTTCGGTACCGTCAATAGTAGCTTGTGAAGGTGGTTTTGTGGTAGATGTTGTTTGACCTGCTTTATAGGATTCCCACCAAACATTGTGATAAAAATCGGAAAAGAGGATTGAGCCATTTGTTTCCAATGAGGTTGATTCTCCGCTTAAAATTTTATCAATCTTGTTTTGTAATTCAAGTTCGTATTTTTTAGCCTCACTCCTTAATTTGAAACGTTTTTCAATCACTTTTTTATTAATTCCCAATGAGGATTTGACTTCTTCTGGGACATAGATACGTAAGCGATAAGTTCCGTTTTTAGTTTTTGTAATTGACATAGTATTCTCCTTTTTTGAATTGAGCTAGAAAAATACCGTGGCTTCATTATATCAGACCACGGTTAGAATGCTACTGATTTTGTAACCAGTGATTAAGTTCGGCTCTATCAAAGCGGACAGTTTTTCCAATGCGAATAACTGGTAATCCCTTTTTTATCCAAGAATCAAGCGTATTATTGGCAATTCCTAGATACTTACAAGTTTGTTGTTTGTTCAAGAAGGGACTTTCAATGTTGTTACTATCCAATTTATTTTTTATTTCGTTTTCTATAAGCTGGCTAATTAACAGTTGTAACTGATGGATTTGTTCGTCTGGTAAAATCACTTGCATAGTCTTTTCTGTCCTTTCATGATATAATGTTAGCGGTTATTATTTCTAAGGCGATTTGTTTACGGCAAGTCGTCTTTTTGTATGCCCCAAGTGTCGGAGCTCTGGTGTTCACGGACATATTGGTCAATCTCCTTTTCATCGCTGTTAGTAAATTTCGATAATCCCAACTTTAAGAGGTCTTGGAGAAATTGGTCTGCTCTTTCAAGTGTGGTTGCTTCATATTTAGCCACATAGAGTTTGGCTAAAGTCTTTGAGACCTGTTTTTCCGTCCATTGTTCTGATTGTCTAAGCGTTGGCTTGGTACGTTCAATACTCAAGCGTGTTTTGGTTTCCGTCTGGAGGTAATCAAGCCACCATTTGACCGGCTGTCTTCTGCGCTTATTGGTGTCCTTGTCATTAGGTCTGACAAAGCGGTAGTGTCCGTTGATAGCTTCAAAGTAAATGGCTGTTAAAGGTTTTTTAAGGAATATTTGTTGAGCAATGATATTAGCTTTGCCTTGCCAACAACGTAGCTCTGCTCTGACCCAAGAATGGGTCTCATCAGTGATTTTACCTTTTCCTTTTTGTTCCATGAGTTTGTTATAAACACACCATTGTTGACTTCCTCGTGCGCCTATGGTGACCGTCTCACCAACTCGTTCGCCCGTTTCAAGAATTGACCGCTCGTGATAGTCCATATATTGTGCTCTCGTGATACACAAGCCCCGTTTACAATAGGCATAGAGGGTTTGAACGGATAATGCTTTATCGTAGATGTCATTAGCTATATCTATTCGGGTAAAGTTGACCTGATAGCGGTACAGGCGTGTGACCAGAGCTACCCAGTTATTAACGTTACCTGCCATAAATTCCTCATATTGACGACAACCTTTTCCTTTAAGTTCCAGATAGACCCCCATGTTATCTAAGACTTGGTTAAAGTAAACCTTGATGTCTGAACAAGCATAATGGCGTTGATACTTGTTTATTCCCCAAGCATTAAGCGCAAACTTATCTTGGGGAATGAGCAGTATTTCTTCCAAAACTTCCTCTGGTGGAACATCTTTAACAGTGACAGCGAAGTAGTCAATCCTCACGCTGTTGTCCATGTTTAATTACCAAAGATTTTAAGGTCGTTTGCCACTAGTTTTACGCCAGACCAGTTACTACGAGTCATGTTCCACATGAGACGGACTTGAGGATTGACGAGTTCAACGGTCTTATCAAGCAACCCGTCATTTTCTGCTAGTTTTGTAATTTTGTCGAGGTTGTCATGAATTTCAAGCGTAATCGCTTTGAGTTCCTCAATGGCAATGTTCATTTCTTTTAACACTTTGATTTTATCCGCATCTTGAACGCTACAAACTAGTTTGGATGGTTCGTCTGTTCGGACTTGTTCGCCATTTATCTCTTGATACTTATAACTCATACGAGCAGAAAGTACCACTACTTTTTTAGGAAGCATGAATTGACTTTTATCAAGGTTCAATTCGCCAAGTTTAAGTGTTGTGTCAGTTAGTGTTAAGTTTGTCATCGTATTCTCCTTTGTGTTTTTTTAAGTAGTTATCTTTTCTAAACGTACGCAGAATTAGCTTTGAACCTTACTCTCCCAAGGGATTTCAGCGAAAACATCAACTGATTGGCTTTAACCCCAGACGTCTCAAGGGGTTAGCCCTACTTTCGTGTACGTTCGTACCCCCTATTAGTAGTGGGGCACTTATTTTAATGGCAAGTCTCGCCCGTTTCGAGCCCCTACCGCCTTGTGGGCTACCGTGTTGACCACTCGCCCACAGCGTTGGTGCTGTACCGTGCTCACTTGCCAAAGAGTGTTCGCTTCTTAGGGTGTTCTAAGACCTCTATGCGCTTTTCCAGTGCGGTTTGGCGCAAGGTTAGAACTTGATTATCTCTGGTTAGTCCCTCAACCTGATTGTTCAGTTGAGACACTTGAACAGCTAGTCCCTGTACTTGTTTAGTCAAGGGAACAGGTGAGGCACGGGTTGGCGGATAGACTTTGAGAATGGCTTTCTCTAGTCCCAGACTGCCTTTTAAATAGGCAATCTGTTGCAACTGCTCAATGTCACTATCAGTAAAGAGAGTAACCTTACTGTAAGAACGTTTGCCTGTTCGTACTCGGCTTTCTTCAAAGGTATGTCCTGTTAAGCGTTCAATCTTTAAACGCCACTTTTTTAGCGTAGAGACTGAATTTAAACCTGAAACTTGTTTTATTGTTTGATGATAGTCAAAGTAATTAGTCATGTATTCTCCTTTAACTTAAATTTATTTTATATATTTAAAACTTATTTTTACTATTTATATCTATATTATATATCCTTTTTATTATATGTCAAGTATTTTGTTGAAAAATAAGTTTTAAATTGTTAAAATAAATAACAACCAAAACAAAGGAGCTACCTATGACTTATATGATTCATAATTTCGCTTTTAATCTTTCTCGACTTCGTAAGGAAAAAGGGATCAGTCAGACAGAATTGGCGGAAAAACTAAATATTGGAAAACAATCGATTTCTGATTACGAAAAAAGCAAAAGCTATCCAACTTTTGCGACCTTAGATAAAATAGCGGACTTTTTTAAAGCAACACCAGTACAACTTTTTGGGACAAGTCAAGATATTGAACTGGAAAAAGCTGTTCTTAAAACAGATGAATACACAGAAAAGGCTAATAATATCATACAAGCAGTTAAATCTTTTGATGAGTTAGCTCATCAAATAGAAAAATATAATAGTATAGAAGGTTATACTAGTGATACGATTAATAATTTAGCATTTCTATTAAAGAGAGTCCCTATCATATCTCCCAAAACCGACCATCAGCTTTATAAACATATTCCTAGTGGTAAGCTAGTTGAGGCAGAAGATAAAGATGATATTGAAAGTAACTATGAACTTGCTTTTGAACCTAGTGCATTATCTAGATTGCAGTATATGAGTGATGATGAGTTAGCCATAATTGACAAACTGATTTATTTAACTCAAGGTAAACCAATACTTAATAAAGATGGGGAACCATTGACTAGTATTGGTAATGGTAAATACGTTGTAGCAGAGAATGGTGATGAAATTGCCCGTGAAAAATCACCTCTACAGTTATTGTTAGAAAACGAGAGTAAATTAAATAATCTTCTTTAATTTATATGACTAAATTAAAGAAGATTAAAATGTAAAGACTGATGTGAGTGATAATACCTTAAAAATGGAAATGAAAAAAATAAGTATGAATAATTCTATTTTTGCTGATTTGTATTAATTTTTAGGAAAATAAGAGTAAATAGCATAATAAAAAGGGATTGAAAATAAAATTTCAATCCCTTTTTTGGATAAAGAAAATAATAATGGTGCTAATTAGGATTAATACCTAAATAAGTTTTAATTTTCTTTTCAAGAAAATCAATATGTTGGTTAATTTCAGTTTGTTGCTTATGAAGTTCATCAAGTTGAAAAAATAGTAGTCTAAGTCGTTGAGGAATTGTGGAGTCTCCTTTATATCTTAGGTCAGCGTATTCTTGCATATTTTTAATAGACATTCCCGTCTTTTTTAATCTAATAATGAATTGAGTCCACGCTATATCAGAGTCATCATAGTATCTACGATTATTTTCTTCTCTGTGTGAGTAAATCAATTTTTCTTGCTCATAGTATCGAAGTGTGGAAATAGAAAGTCCAGTTTTTTTAGCAAATTCTCCAATAGAATAGTGAGCCATAATATTTTTCCCCCCCTTTTTTTATTATTTTAGCATAATTTTTAAAAAATCAAGAAATTTTCAGTTTTCTCTTGACATAAAGTGCACTTTACTATGTAAAATACATAGCATCAAAGGAATTTGATATAAAGCTAGGAGAGGAGGTAATACCATATAGACGAAAAATTGGTTTGAAGGAATAGAGAGCTCCAAAGGGGCTTAGTGATAAGGCTGTCAAGAACCTTGATGGGAGCAGCGACTCTTATAAAAAATGCAAATAGCAATCTGTAAAGGAGAAAATAGTATGGAACAAACGAAGAATTATACTTGTATTACTGGAGCCAGTGCTGGTATAGGAGCGGAGACAGCAAGACAATTTGCAAAATTAGGAACGAATCTTATTTTAATTGCTCGGCGTCAAGAACGACTAGAAAAATTGAAGCAAGAGATTTTGAACCATTATCCGGATTTAGATGTTGTTATTAAAGTTGTTGATTTATCGAAGTCCAGTAATGTTTTTGAACTTTATGAAAGCTTGAAAAAATATCACATTACTACTCTAATAAATAATGCAGGTTTTGGAAATTATGATAAGGTTGAATATCAAGATTTAGAAAAGATAATAACATTAATCCATCTAAACATTGAAGCTTTAACAATTCTATCAACTCTATATGTGAGAGATTATAAAGATTGTAAAGGCGCTCAATTGATTAACTTATCATCTAGAGGCGGATACATGATGGTTCCAAATGCAGTTACATACTGTGCAAGTAAATTTTATGTCAGTGCTTTTACAGAAGGCTTGGCATTGGAACTAGAGGCAAATCAACATCAATTAAAAGCTAAGGTTTTAGCTCCAGCTGCCACAAAAACGGAATTCGGTCAAGTTGCTACAGATTCGAAAGAATACAATTATGATGAGCATTTTGCTAAATATCACACAAGTGAAGAGATGGCACAATTTTTGATGGAATTATATCAAAGTGACAAAGTTGTTGGTTTAGTTGATGTTACAAATTTTGAATTTCATCTTAGTGGACCACTACTTAATCATTAATTATTTTATTAAATAGAGATAATATGTATTGAATAATAATAGTTGCAGCCATTTTATGACAAGAAAAAAGCTTCTGAAATGTTAGATTTCAGAAGCTTTTTGTCTATCTATTATGATTTAAACCTTGGTAAGTTATAATTTTCTGTGATATTTAGGATATTTAAAAATATAGAAGTATTTTTGTAGACTAATTTACAATTTTTCCAGTATTTTACCAAGTAGTTCTTCTAACTTTCCTAAATCTCCATAGACTGTTCCGTCCATATAAAGATTGTAAACCTCGTCATCTTGCTCCACACGTATTTGTGCAGAATAACCTTTTGATAGTGCTAAGGAACGAATAACTTCTCGTTGAGTTCGTCCATTCCCTTCTCGAAAGGGATGGAAATAATTAAGATTATCAAGAATTTTTGCTAATTGTTTAATAATTTTATTTTTTGAATTAGCAGTTTGATAATAGGTATGAATAAGATGGTTGATATAGTCTTGGGCAGTACTGAAAGATTGTATTGGCATAAAGGGATTCCCGCTTTTTGAGATATTCACCTTGCGATATTGTCCCGCCCAAGCATAGACATCTTGAAATAAATATTTATGAATGGCTAAAATATCACTAATAGAGTAGACTTCTATGGTTTTCAAGCGCAAGTCTGCAAGCCTTCTAGTAACGAATAAATGCTCATTCCGGTAGGCTTCTTCAATATTTGTAATATTTTGTTTGTTGATTAAGACTGTAGAATTTGGATAGGTATATTGGTGATTGGGGTCAATGTACTCATAGCCTTCGTATTGATTTTTAACCAATATTCAATTCCTTTCGTCTGTTGATAACATAAGTTTTTAAATCAATCACATCTTGAACAGTAGGTTCATAATTTTCAATCATTGATGACCCAATGGCATACCAGACAGTATCAAAATCTGAAAAGTTATCAAAGGGAATCCCTAAAATTGTTAATTCTTCTTTATTTACATCAAGAGTCATGGCACACCTCCTTGTATAGAGTTATCCTTATTATACCATAAAATCGGTATTTTCACCTAAAGGATAGAGACTGTTATTAAAGTATGAATTTATGATAAAATAATTTTATCATAAAAAGAAATAGCAGGGGTGTAGCATGGAGGCATATATTACAGAAGCGTTAGTAAAAGCAGGGATTGAGTTGGGAACTCTAACATTTAAAGGAACAACAACACTAGTGAATAGTAAAATTCAATCATTAAAGGAAGAACGTAATGCTGATAAATTACGAAATACTTATGATGAAATTGTAAATGAGTTACTTTCGGAACGAGAACAGGCAATCAGAATTGCTCAGGCATATAAAGAAGAATATGAAAAAGTACATATTGATGATAAAGATATTGAGTATTTACACAACACTTTAGAACAGGTTA
This sequence comes from Streptococcus sp. 9.1, assembly GCF_016648815.1. Classification (NCBI taxonomy): domain Bacteria; kingdom Bacillati; phylum Bacillota; class Bacilli; order Lactobacillales; family Streptococcaceae; genus Streptococcus; species Streptococcus sp. 9.1. The sequence continues at coordinate 44,838 of NZ_JACLQS010000010.1, forward strand.
TTTCTCTGCTATCTTCATTTACTAGTGTTGAAGATGGGAAAGAAGATTCAATGAAACAATTAGTTGCTTTACTTAATAAGGATACTTTAAAGACTATGCAATTATTGGGATTTAATTACAAGGAGGCAATAGGAGAACCTCTAACGGAGGTTTGTTCAAATGCTATAAGAAATAAATTAGGAGGTCTATCATCTAAGAAAAACGTACGTAACAAAAAATAATTTAACTAATGGTGTGAACTTTTAGTATTTATCAGCTCAATTCTTTGTAATTTTGGGGTAAAATTCACACCATTCAGATAAAATTAATTGAAATTGATTGAAATAACGCTTTCAGAAAAGTGTAGAAATGCTTGATATTAAAGACTTTTGAAATTTAGTCAAACAAAAGTTGTTCGAACCAGGTCTTAAGAAAGCTCGTAAAGCATCACAGTTCTCAAAACGTTAATTCGTTGCTGGGAAGCACAATACAAACGAAAATACTTTGCAACTTGCAAGGTGTTTTTTGTATGAGAATTGGCGGTGCGCAATTAGGATAGCTCTAGCGACTTTAGTCGCATAGAGATATGCTATGCATAGTTGCCCCAAGAAAACAAGCGAAGCGACATTTGATTGGATGGCAACCACTGCACTCAAAACGTTAATCGATACGATTATATCAACGTTTCAAAGCACTCAAGAGTTTACCTCATGGGTGCTTTTTTGTATAGATTTCTGAAAATTGTTCAAAATCTTACTAGAGTTTTGTCTTCATCTTGAAATTCTTATAACAATGTGATATATTTATAACAGATAAGGTGTGATGTATTTATAACATGGTGAAAGAAGGTGACGAAAATGAAAATGTCGAAGAACTTAAAGATAATCCTTTATATCGCTAGCGTGCTTATTGTTGTATGTTTAGTTTTATTGCTGGGGAATCACCTACCGATTCTAGCAAAAGGTGCTATTATGACGATGTCTTGGCTTCCTACGTATTTGGCTTGTACGATGCAATCGGTCCTCTCAAAATCAACCTATCAAAAGAAAGAGAAAAATATGTTTGGGATTACTGCAAAATTATATACAGTGCTTGTACTTCTCTCGTCATCGATCTATACAATTGGAGTTTGGCTTCTAACTCCTGGTTCTTTGATTAAGAATATAATGTTAGGAATTGGATTAAGTGTTCAATTGTTATTAATGTTTTACTTCTTATTCAAGAGAATTAATGAAGAACCTGATGAACGATTTTATAGAAATATTGCAAAGTCCTCTTCCATTTTGTTTACAATAGCAATCTTTATATTATTGGGAATTGCAACCTTGATAGCCGTCTGTAAAGTTTTCGTTTTGAATGCTGGATTTCTTTATATTTTGGTGGCTTTTTTACTCTTATTATTTGCCATTACTTACTTTATCATTGAAAAAAGGGGATGAAATATGGCGAAAGAAAGTAAAATAAAGACTAACTTGAAAGAAGTAAGGGAAGCTTATGGTATGACTCAACAAGATTTAGCAGATCAAGTAGGAATACGGAGAGAAACGATTGTTCACTTAGAAAATAACCGCTACAACCCTTCGTTGGAAATGGCTTTAAAAATAGCACAAGTCTTTAATAAACAAGTGGAAGAACTATTTCGTCTGAAATAAGAGAAGTAAAACAATCCAATTGATTTGTGTATTAGTTTTTTGGAGACTTGTTTTTCTGAGAAGAGGTTTTGGTAAGAGGGAGTGTTTTCAAAGGAATTTTCTTGACTTCACCTTAGTTGAAACGCATTCAAAAATAAGATAATAGTTTATTTTTCAAGCATTTTAACCCAATAATAGAACTTTTTAGGCCGAAATACTTTCAAAAATGCTAATGTTTCTCTAATCTATTCAATTTTGAGGTCTTGCATATTATGTAGTTATCATACAAAAGCGCTCAGAGTGAATGAGTACATTCATTTGAAAGATGATATTGTTATATACTTCAAACATATTATCAGTAAAGGGTTTTATGCGTCTATTAAATATCTCTTGATTTTTGGCCAAAAAACTTCACATAATAATGAATGTATATTTTACAAATTATGCTTTTATATATGATTTAAATTTGTATTTAAACTTAGCAGAGGACATAATAAATTACCTAAAATAACATTAAAATTAAAAATTATTAATTATTACTATTTGGTAACAGACTTTAAAACCCCTTTGTTTGTAGGAATTGTAGGATATATTAAAAATTTAAAAAAGTTTTTAAAAATTGTTGACATATCTCTAGATAGTGTTATAATCTATAGATGTCAGGGAGGTCCTGATACTAAATATATAATAATCCATTAGAGGAGAAACAATTATGAAAAAAGTATTGCTTACATCAGCTGCAGTTCTTGCAGTATTCGCTTCATCAGCAGCGGTTTTCGCTAACGACGGTAACGTTCACACTGGAAACCTTGATAACAAAACTGAAGCAACTGGTGGTGACTTCTTCACAAACAACGAAGGTGGTCTTACTCAAGCTGCTAAAGATGGTCTTAACAACGTTGATGCAGATTCAACTAAACAAAAATTTGAAGATGCTGGTGAACACATTGAACCAAAACGTGATGCTAACGGAAACATCATCAAAGATGAATTTGTAGTTACTGATAAAGCTAACGCTAACAAAGACGCTAAAGAAGAAGCTAAAGCTGTTAAAGCTGCAGAACAAAAAGCTCCAGCAGCAGCTAAAGCTGACGCTAAAGCTCTTCCAAACACAGCAGCAGTTAAATAATTAACTGTTATTGCTAAAAAAGAATATCACTGGAGCTTATGCTTCGGTGATATTTTTCTATGGATAAAGAAAAGGATTTGACATTTCATGAGTAATCACAATCGTAAATCTAATGGATCTCGCAATAAACTGATTGCTGGAATTTCTGCCGTAGTAATTGCTGCTTTGGCTATCTTCCTTGGCTTCCAGTTTATGTCTCCAACAGCATCATCCTCTAATGGTGTTAAGAGTGTTTTAACGACTAAAAAAGCAAACACTTATAAAGTTTCAGATGAGGAGAAAGCTTACCTCAAAAATAAATTTGATGGTCTTGAGGCGACAAACCCTGATACTATCGCTTATGTCTATGCACCAGGGACTAAATTGGATGAGCCGGTTGTTCAAACAACGGACAATTCAACCTATTTAGATAAAACATTCGATGGAGGAAACGTTCCATATTTGGGAACTGTCTTCATGGATACAGACAATAAGAAAGATTTCAGTGATCGTTTGACTTGGCTCTTCGGCCATGCTCGAGGCAGTAAGGTTGCTGATAGTCGTATGTTCAACGATGTTAACTACTATAGTGATCAGTCGTTCTTTGATAAACACAAATATGTTGTTATTGAGACGCCTCAACGTAAGTACTATTATGAAGCGCTTGCTATGGTAATTGTGCCTGAAGACACAGCTTTCTATCGTACATCATTTGAAAGCGATAAAGACTTTAAACAACAGTTGGATATTATCTATGATCAAGCAAGTGTTAAAAACAAGGATTTGAAGGTTAGTGCTTCAGATAAATACCTCGTTCTTTCTACTTGTCGTGAGGAAGATGAAACGATTCGTGCCAATCTCTACTTACGTCAAATTCCAGATTCTGAAATGTCTGATTTTGTAGCTAAACACGGTAAAGATTTGGAATACACACCAACACGCTAATCATTAACAAAAACTCTACTTCAGTATGAAGTAGAGTTTTTATCTTGTCTAAGAAAACTGATTTTTTCAATCGTCGTGGAATTGAGATGTAACCGTTTATTAATCTTTTTTATCATCAATGGATAAGTTTTTTTGGTACACTAGAAGTATGAAAAAGGAGAGTATTATGAAACAGAGCCAGGCTAAAAAGCGTGACAATGCGATGACTAATAAGATTTTGATGGGGTTAATTGCTCTTGTCTTAGGTTTGCTTTTTCTTGAGATTTTAATTGTTCATAGTAAGAACGAACAGCAAAAGAATGCCTCGAACCAGGTACAGACAGCCCGTATCATGGCTAATGGGGACTTGCTCTATCATGACGGTCTCTATATGAGTGCCCTGCAGGCAGATGGTAGCTATGATTTCACGGAGAATTTTACTTATGTGAAGCCGTGGTTAAAGCAGGCTGATTTGGTTTTGGGTGATTTTGAGGGAACTATCAATCCTGATTATCCTTTGTCAGGCTATCCTCTGTTTAATGCTCCTCAATCAGTGACCGCAGCTATTAAGGATGCTGGCTATGATGTTATGGATTTGGCTCATAATCATATCTTGGATTCTGGTTTAGAGGGAGCTTTTACAACAGCTGATGCTTTTAAAAAAGTAGGAATTGATCCTGTTGGTGTTTATGAAAAGCCGGTGCGTGACAAGGCGCCACTCCTCATCAAGAATGTTAATGGTATCAAGGTTGCAATACTTTCCTATGCTTATGGTTACAATGGTCTAGAGTCGAACTTAACGGATAAAGAGGTTACAGACCACTTATCGAATTTGGATGAAAAGCGTATGAAAGCTGAGATTCAGCGTGCAGAAAAAGAAGCAGATATCACGGTTATCATGCCTCAGATGGGTGTTGAGTATCGTTTGGAACCGACAGATGAACAGGTTAAACTCTATCATAAGATGATTGATTGGGGTGCCGATATTATCTTTGGAGGTCATCCTCATGTGGTTGAGCCTTCAGAGGTGGTTAAAAAGGATGGGCAGCAAAAACTTATTATTTACTCAATGGGGAATTTTATCTCTAACCAGCGCATAGAGACTATGGATGGTGTGGATAGTGCAGAGTGGACAGAGAGAGGTGTCTTAATGGATGTGACCCTTGAGAAAAAGAATGGTCAAACCACGATTAAGACGGCTCAAGCACATCCGACTTGGGTTAACCGTACGCCTAAAGGAACAACTTCGCCAGAGGGGTATCCTTTGTATACTTACCAAACTTATATTTTAGAGGATTTCATTAAAGGTGGTAAATATAGAAATAAACTAGATGAAGAGACTAAAGAACGTATCGATACTGCCTATAAAGAAATGAATGCCCATGTTAATTTAAAATGGAAATAAAGCTAAGATATCGCCTAAATTTGGCGGTATTTTTTGTTTATCGACAAGTTACCCACAGACTTATCCACAGGTGTGGATAAGTCTGTTAACTGTGTTGAATATTGATTTTTCAAGGTTTTAAAAGAAGGAAATTATTTAGGTTGTGAACAAGTTTATCCACAAGTAGTTAGGCCAAAGAGAGGATGTTTTCATAAACGATATTGGTTAAATTTCTCGGAAATATTCGTTTTTTTCGAGAAAAAAGATGCAAATTTCATAAAAAATAGCATTTTTAATCAAAATATGCTAAAATTATACAAAATAAAATGATGGAGGCTTCTCATGAAAGCGATTATTACAGTTGTAGGTAAGGACAAAGCAGGTATTGTTGCGGGTGTTGCGACTAAGGTGGCAGAACTTGGCTTGAATATTGATGATATTTCTCAAACAGTTCTTGATGAATTCTTTACCATGATGGCGGTTGTATCATCGGAAGACAAACAAGATTTTACACACCTACGTGCTGAATTGGAAGCCTTTGGTGAGTCATTGAACGTTAAAATCAACATCCAAAGTTCAGCAATTTTTGATGCTATGCACAACTTGTAAGATAGGAGTAGCTTAAAATGGATATTAAACAGGTCACAGAAACCATTGCCATGATTGAGGAGCAGAACTTTGATGTTCGTACCATTACCATGGGGATTTCACTCCTAGACTGTATCGATTCAGATATCGATAAGGCGGCGGAAAAAGTCTATAACAAGATTGTATCTAAGGCTAAGAATTTGGTAGCTGTTGGTGACGAAATTGCAGCTGAACTTGGTATTCCGATTGTTAATAAACGTGTGTCTGTTACTCCGATCTCAATCATCGGTGCGGCAACAGATGCAACAGACTATGTACCTTTTGCGAAGGCATTAGACCGAGCAGCTAAGGAAATCGGCGTTAACTTTATTGGTGGTTTCTCTGCACTCGTTCAAAAGGGCTATCAAAAAGGTGATGAGATTCTTATTAATTCTATTCCACGTGCGCTTGCAGAGACTGATTTTGTCTGCTCATCTGTCAACATTGGTTCAACAAAGACTGGTATTAACATGACAGCAGTACGTGACATGGGACGTATCATCAAAGAGGCTTCTGAGGCAGATCCAATGGGCCCAGGTAAATTGGTGGTCTTTGCTAATGCGGTTGAAGATAATCCATTTATGGCGGGTGCCTTCCATGGTGTTGGTGAGGCTGATGTTGTAATCAATGTTGGGGTTTCAGGTCCTGGTGTTGTGCAACGTGCAGTTGAGAAAGTTCCAGGCGAAAGTTTCGATGTTCTAGCTGAAACAGTTAAGAAGACCGCCTTCAAAATCACACGTGTTGGTCAGTTAGTTGGTCAAATGGCCAGCGAACGTCTTGGTGTCGAGTTTGGTATTGTAGATTTGTCTCTTGCGCCAACACCAGCAGTTGGTGATTCAGTAGCCCGTGTACTTGAAGCGATGGGTCTTGAAGTTGTTGGTACGCATGGTACTACTGCAGCTCTAGCCCTTCTTAACGACCAAGTTAAAAAAGGTGGTATTATGGCATGTAACCAAGTTGGTGGTTTGTCAGGTGCCTTTATTCCAGTTTCTGAAGATGAAGGTATGATTGCTGCGGTTCAATCTGGTCATATCAACCTTGAAAAATTGGAAGCCATGACAGCTATCTGTTCTGTTGGTCTAGACATGATTGCTATTCCTGCTGATACGCCAGATACAACAATCGCGGCCATGATTGCTGACGAAGCAGCTATCGGTGTCATTAACCAGAAAACAACAGCTGTTCGTATCATTCCTTATGGTAAGGAAGGTGACATGTTGGAACTTGGAGGTCTTCTTGGTTATGCACCAGTAATGAAAGTAAACAAGGCTTCATCGGCTGATTTCATTGCGCGTGGTGGTCAAATCCCAGCTCCTGTTCACAGCTTTAAAAACTAAGCGGATGATAAATGCTTTGCCAATTGGTAAGGCATTTTCTGATGGTCTCGTTGGCTAGATAGTCGAGGGGATTTGTGCTATAATGAATTCAAAAAATGACGGAAAGAAGGGGTGCTATGAGTAAGGTTAAGTTGTATATTGCGAGACACGGCAAAACGATGTTTAACACCATTGGTCGTGCACAAGGTTGGTCTGATAGCCCTTTGACCCCGTTCGGTGAAGAAGGTATTCGTGAATTGGGGGTAGGTCTGAAAGCAGCAGGTATCCCTTTCAAGGCTGCATATTCTAGTGATTCAGGTCGAACGATTCAAACTATGGATATCATTTTACGTGAGACGGGTTTAGAAACTATTCCTTATAAACGTGACAAACGTATTCGTGAGTGGTGTTTTGGTAGTTTAGATGGTGGCTATGACGGTGAACTTTTCTACGGTGTGCTACCGAGAACAGATGCTTTTCAAGGTAAGGATTTGCATGAGGTAACTTATCCTGAGCTTGCACAAGGTATCCTTGATGTGGATACGGCTGGTTGGGCAGAGCCTTGGGAAGTGCTCAGAAAACGTATTTTAGAGGGGTTCACAGCTATTGCAGAAAATCTTGAGAAGTCTGGTGGCGGTAATGCTATTGTCGTTAGTCACGGTATGACCATTGCAACCTTTGCTTGGTTAATTGATCCTTCTGTCGAGCATCCTTCATTGGACAACGGTTCGGTCACTGTTGTTGCTTATGAAAATGGTAAATTTACATTAGAAGCGCTTGGCGATATGACCTATCGTCAGGTTGGGCGAGAGATAATAGAAAAAGAAAATGGTAAAAAATAACTATCCAAGTCGCCGTCAGGCGAAAAAGCAAACCAACTGGTTTTTGGTTATCAGCAGTGTCTTGATTGCAGTTCTTTTAGTTGCAGCAGGACTTTATTCAGTATTTGGTGTCAGCCGTACAGTCCAACAAACCAATGGATCGTCAGTAACAAAAAGTAGTAAACAAGCTACCGATGCGACTCAAAGCAAGGATACAAAGGGACTACCTGATGTATCGCCTAAAGACTGGCAATTGCTTTTGGTAAATCGAGATAATAAGTCTAAAGAACTTAACCCTGAGATTGCTGACGTTGATGGTGTTTCTGTAGATGCAAGAATTGCTAAGAACGTTAAGGAGTTTTTAGCGGCTGCTCAAGAAATTGATCCAAGTTATCACTTGATATCAGGTTATCGTAGTGTTGCTTATCAGACAGAACTTTATAACAGTTATGTTCAGCAGGAAATGGCTGCTGACCCAAGTTTGACGGAGTCTCAGGCGGAGAAAAAGGTTCAAACCTATTCACAACCACCAGGAGCGAGTGAACACCAAACAGGTCTTGCGATTGATATGAGTACTGTAGATAGCTTAAATGAAGCAGATCCAGATACAGTAGCTAAAGTCAAAGAGTTGGCGCCGAAATATGGCTTTGTTCTTCGTTTTCCAGATGGTAAAACATCGTCAACGGGTGTAGGCTACGAGGATTGGCATTTCCGCTATGTTGGTAAAGAGTCGGCAGAGTATATGACTGAACATAATCTTACTTTGGAGGAATATTTGGCATTATTAAAGGAGAAAGCTAAGTGAGACGACGTTTTAAACTAAAAGCCTTCATTACCTTAGTTGTTGTTTTTGCTTTAGGTATTCTCTTACCTTTGATTCTTCATGCCTCTACAGATGATAATGCTCGTGCGGTAAAGGTTGCTTACACACAGCAAGAATTTATTGAGACCTTAGCTCCAACAGCTCAAAAGATGTCTAAAAACTATGGTGTACCTGCGTCTATTCTCCTTAGTCAAGCTGCATATGAGTCAAATTATGGTAGCAGTCTTTTATCTGTTAAATATCATAACATCTACAGTCTCCCTGCTCAGCCAGGTCAAGAACGTATTCGTTTAAAGGATAGTATCTACAGTAAAGGGAAATGGCAATACCAAAAGGTGGATTTTGCAGTTTTTAAGGATTGGTCAAGTTCTATGATGACTTATTTAGAAGAACTTCGCCAAGGAACATGGGGCGAGTCGACCTATAAAGAGGTAGCAGGAACGACTAGTTATAAAGTTGCGGCAGAAAAACTACAAGCTGCGGGTTTTAGCAGTGATCCAGATTATGCCAAACACCTCATATCTATTATTGAGACCTATCATTTGTCAAAATATGATTGATAAGATTAGAGTGCCTCTGAGGTGCTCTTTTTTTGCTTTTCTAGGTCTTAAGATGTATTTTTAGCACTCTTATTATAAGAGTGCTAATTTTTTGGTTTTTTGGGTTGACATGTTCAAGTTTAGGTGTATAATAGAATCATAAGTTAGCAGTCGATGTGTTAGAGTGCTAATAAATAGAAATGAGGTGACATCGTGATTACGCAAAGGCAAAACACTATTTTGAATTTGATAGTTGAGATGTTCACTCGTACACATGAACCGGTTGGTTCTAAAGCATTACAAGAATCAATTGATTCGAGTTCAGCGACCATTCGTAATGACATGGCCAAGCTTGAAAAAATGGGCTATCTTGAAAAAGCTCATACTTCTAGTGGGCGTATGCCAAGCCGAGCAGGTTTCCAGTATTTCGTCGCTAATTCTTTGAATCTTGATACGATTGATGAACAAGATGTTTATCAAGTGGTCAAGGCCTTTGATTTTGAAGCCTTTAAACTTGAAGATATCTTGGATGCAGCGGCGAAGCTGCTGGCAGAAATGACAGGATGTACAGCAGTGATTCAAGATGTGGAACCGACACGACAACGTCTGACTGGATTTGACATTGTTCATCTATCCAATCACGACGCTTTAGCGGTTCTTACTCTAGATGAATCTAAGCCTGTGACAGTTCAATTTGCTATTCCAAAAAATTTCTTGTCTAGTGATTTGGAAATTCTTCATAAGCTTGTTCAAGAACGTTTTTTAGGAAACACTGTCTTAGAGATCCATTACCGATTGAGAACTGAGATTCCTCAGATTGTGCAAAAGTATTTCAAGATAACAGATAATGTTCTAGATTTGTTTGATTATATCTTTTCACAACTTTTTAAGGAATTGATTTTCATCGAAGGTAAGGTTGCATCACTGACTTATGCCGACTTAAAAACCTATCAATTTTTGGACAATCCACAACATGTGGCACTTGAGCTTCGATCAGCTATCTCCGATGATGAAGTGACCAAGATTTCGGTTGCAGAATCAACTGAAGAAGCGCTTGAAAATGTCACAGTTATGAGTCATAAATTCCTAATTCCTTATCGTGGGATGGCACTCATGCATGTGATTGGTCCAGTTGAAATGGATTATCGTCGCATGGTTAGTTTGGTCAATGTTATTAGTAGAGTTTTGGTTATGAAGTTGACGGATTATTACCGTTACCTCAATAGTAACCATTATGAAGTTAGCTAAAATATAACATTTAAAAAGTATAGAAAGAGGTGTATGCCTTGACTGAAGATATTAAAAAAGAAGACGTGAAAGAAGAGGAAGCTACGGAGACAACTGAAGAAGTTGTAGAGGAAGTAAGCGAACCTTCTGAACTTGAAGAAGCCCAAGCGCGTGCCGAAGAATTTGAAAACAAATACCTTCGTGCCCATGCAGAAATGCAAAACATTCAGCGACGTGCAAATGAAGAACGTCAACAATTGCAAAAGTATCGTAGCCAAGATTTGGCAAAAGCGATTTTGCCATCACTTGATAACCTTGAACGTGCTCTTGCCGTTGAGGGCTTGACTGATGATGTCAAAAAAGGTTTGGAAATGGTGCAAGAAAGTTTAGTGCATGCTCTTAAAGAGGAAGGAATTGAAGAAATTCCAGCTGATGGTGATTTCGATCATAACTTCCACATGGCAATTCAAACAATGCCTGCAGATGATGAACATCCAGCAGACACGATTGCACAAGTTTTCCAAAAAGGATATAAACTCCACGAACGCGTCTTACGCCCAGCCATGGTAGTTGTATACAACTAGGATACAAAGTCCGTAAAAGCTCACAGTAAAAATAGGAGATTGACGAAGTGTTCGATGAACACAAGGAAATCTATCTTTTTTACCCAGAGCTTAGGGCGTGTTCAACTAGGCAATTCTGACGGTTGCTGAAGCAACTCGTCAGAAAACGGCAAGCGCCATAGCGATTGCCTAGCCTCCTTACTAACTCGTCGTCAAAATAAAATCGATTTCGACTTCTTGTGTCGTAACATAATTGAAAACTTGTCCGAAATGACAGAAAACTATGAATGAAAGATAAAAAAAGCAAAATAGAAATTAAAGTAAAAAGGGGAAAAACATATGTCTAAAATCATTGGTATTGACTTAGGTACAACAAACTCAGCAGTAGCAGTTCTTGAAGGAACTGAATCAAAAATTATCGCAAACCCAGAAGGTAACCGCACAACTCCATCTGTTGTGTCATTCAAAAACGGTGAAATCATCGTTGGTGACGCTGCAAAACGTCAAGCAGTAACAAACCCAGATACAATCATCTCTATCAAATCTAAGATGGGTACTTCTGAAAAAGTTTCTGCAAACGGTAAAGAATACACACCACAAGAGATTTCAGCTATGATTCTTCAATACTTGAAAGGTTATGCTGAAGATTATCTTGGTGAAAAAGTAACTAAAGCAGTTATCACAGTTCCTGCTTACTTCAACGATGCACAACGTCAAGCAACAAAAGACGCTGGTAAAATCGCTGGTCTTGAAGTAGAACGTATCGTCAACGAACCAACAGCAGCAGCTCTTGCTTACGGTTTGGATAAGACTGATAAAGAAGAAAAAATCTTGGTATTCGACCTTGGTGGTGGTACATTCGACGTATCTATCCTTGAACTTGGTGACGGTGTCTTTGACGTGTTGGCAACTGCAGGGGATAACAAACTCGGTGGTGATGACTTTGACCAAAAAATCATCGACCACATGGTTGAAGAATTCAAGAAAGAAAATGGAATCGACTTGTCAACAGACAAGATGGCTCTTCAACGCTTGAAAGATGCAGCTGAAAAAGCTAAGAAAGACCTTTCTGGTGTTACTTCAACACAAATCAGCTTGCCATTCATCACTGCTGGTGAGGCTGGACCTCTTCACTTGGAAATGACATTGACTCGTGCGAAATTCGATGATTTGACTCGTGACCTTGTAGAACGTACGAAAACTCCAGTTCGTCAAGCCCTTTCAGATGCAGGTTTGAGCTTGTCAGATATTGACGAAGTTATCCTTGTCGGTGGTTCAACTCGTATCCCTGCCGTTGTAGAAGCTGTTAAAGCTGAAACTGGTAAAGAACCAAACAAATCAGTTAACCCTGATGAAGTAGTTGCCATGGGTGCTGCTATCCAAGGTGGTGTTATTACTGGTGATGTCAAAGACGTTGTCCTTCTTGACGTAACTCCATTGTCACTTGGTATCGAAACAATGGGTGGAGTGTTCACAAAACTTATTGACCGCAACACTACTATTCCAACATCTAAATCACAAGTCTTCTCAACTGCAGCAGACAACCAACCAGCCGTTGATATCCACGTTCTTCAAGGGGAACGCCCAATGGCAGCAGATAACAAGACTCTTGGACGCTTCCAATTGACTGATATCCCAGCTGCACCTCGTGGTATTCCACAAATCGAAGTTACTTTCGATATTGATAAGAACGGTATCGTATCTGTTAAAGCTAAAGACCTTGGAACTCAAAAAGAACAAACAATTGTCATCCAATCTAACTCTGGTTTGACAGACGAAGAAATTGAAAAGATGATGAAAGATGCTGAAGCAAATGCTGAAGCAGATGCAAAACGTAAAGAAGAAGTAGATCTTCGTAACGAAGTTGACCAAGCTATCTTTGCGACTGAAAAAACAATCAAAGAAACAGAAGGTAAAGGCTTCGACACAGAACGTGATGCTGCTCAATCAGCTCTTGATGAACTTAAGAAAGCTCAAGAATCAGGCAATCTTGATGACATGAAGGCTAAATTGGAAGCTCTTAACGAAAAAGCTCAAGCTCTTGCAGTTAAACTTTACGAACAAGCTGCAGCAGCACAACAAGCTCAAGCAGGAGCAGAAGGTGCACAAACAGCAGATAACTCAGGCGACGATGTTGTAGACGGAGAGTTTACTGAAAAGTAAGATGTAAAGTCCATTAAAACCTCACAGTAAAAATAGGAAGATTTTTCTTTTTCACCAAGAGGTTAGGGTGTGCTCAGTTCGGTAAGGTGTTGAGCTTAGCTAGTAAATGATAAAAAGAAATCCAGAGGTTGCAAACCAGCCTCTGTTTTTCGCTAAAATAAGTGAAGTGAATATAAGATATAGTTTTACTTCGTATCGTAACAAATATAAAATAGAAAGGAACAAAGAGTGTTCGTCGTTGAACACGGGCTAGGGATTAAGCCAAAAAGATAGTTGGTTTCAAGGGACTAGGTGTTCATCTTCAAAACTATTACTTTGGCTTTCTCCATTAGATGCCCTTTGTATCTAAAATTATGAACAATACCGAATATTACGATCGTCTTGGGGTATCTAAGGATGCCTCTCAAGATGAAATTAAACGTGCCTATCGTAAGATGTCTAAGAAATACCACCCAGACATTAATAAAGAACCGGGTGCGGAAGAAAAATATAAAGAGGTTCAAGAGGCCTACGAAACTTTAAGTGATGACCAAAAACGTGCAGCCTATGACCAATACGGACCAGATGGTGCGAATGGTTTTGGTGGTCAAGGAGGCTTTGGTGGCTTCGATGGTGGTGCAGGCTTTGGTGGCTTTGAGGATATCTTCTCTAGCTTCTTTGGTGGTGGTGCTACTCGTAACCCGAATGCTCCACGTCAAGGTGATGATCTTCAGTACCGTGTCAACCTAAGCTTCGAAGAGGCGATTTTTGGTGCCGAAAAAGAAGTTCACTACAATCGTGAAGCAACATGTAAGACATGTTCGGGATCTGGTGCAAAACCTGGCACAAGCCCTGTAACTTGTGGTCGCTGTCATGGTCAAGGGGTTATCAATGTCGATACGCAAACACCACTTGGTATGATGCGTCGTCAAGTAACCTGTGATGTCTGTCATGGAACAGGTCAAGAAATTAAAGAGCCATGTCAAACTTGTCACGGAACAGGACATGAAAAACAAAGCCACAAAGTATCTGTCAAGATTCCAGCAGGTGTTGAAACAGGTCAACAAATCCGTCTTGCAGGTCAAGGTGAAGCTGGTTTCAATGGTGGTCCTTATGGAGACCTCTTTGTAATCATCAATGTTAATCCAAGCGATAAGTTTACTCGTGATGGATCAACAATTTACTATACACTTAACATTTCCTTTGTCCAAGCTGCTCTTGGTGATACTGTCGAAGTACCAACAGTTCACGGAAATGTTGAGATGACCATTCCAGCAGGGACTCAAACAGGCAAAACTTTCCGTCTAAAAGGAAAGGGGGCTCCACGTCTTCGTGGAGGTTCACAAGGAGACCAACACGTTACAGTTAAGATTGTAACTCCTACGAAGCTAAACGATGCTCAAAAAGAAGCTCTCCTTGCATTTGCCAAAGCAAGTGGTGATGAAAAAATCGCACCACAGAAAAAAGGTTTCTTCAATAAAGTAAAGGATGCCTTAGAAGATTTATAAAGGAAGGACGTTGAAGGCGTCTTTTTCTTTATTTCGAAAATTGTATGGGGTCAGTTGCTAATCGACCTACTTCTTATCCTTGAAAAAATCTGATATGATAATCTTATGGTTAGATACAAAGCGACAATTTCCTATGATGGTACACTTTTCTCAGGTTTTCAAAGACAACCAAATGCACGTTCTATTCAAGAAGAACTTGAAAAGACTCTCTTACGGTTAAATAGCGGAACACCTGTCACCGTTCATGGAGCGGGTCGTACAGATGCAGGTGTTCATGCCTATGGACAAGTTATACACTTCGATTTGCCCCAGGAGCGGGATCCAGAGAAGTTACGTTTTGGTTTAGATACACAATGTCCAGATGACATTGATGTTGTTAGTATTGAACTTGTATCAGAAGAATTTCATGCACGATACAATAAACACAGTAAAACCTATGAGTTTCTAGTAGATGCAGGGCGACCTAAGAACCCCATGATGCGTAATTATGCGACCCACTATCCCTACCCTCTAAGTTTAGCACCTATGCAGAAGGCTGCTAAGGATTTGGTCGGTACACATGATTTTACAGGCTTCACAGCTTCAGGAACTTCTGTAGAAAATAAAGTACGCACAATTACTCAGGCTAGTGTATCTATCGATGAGAAAACTGGATTTTATATCTTTACTTTTTCTGGCAATGGTTTTCTCTATAAGCAAGTTAGAAATATGGTCGGTACCTTGTTGAAGATTGGCAATGGTCGCATGCCTGTTTCACAAGTTAAGACAGTGTTGGAAAGTCGTGATCGTAATCTCGCAGGACCAACGGCAGCAGGAAATGGATTATATTTGAAGGAGATAAGATATGAGTGATGAATTGATTTTAGCGATTTCAGGGAATGATATTTTTAGTGGTGGCGGACTTCATGCAGATTTAGCGACGTTTACCACTAATAAACAGCATGGATTTGTGGCTCTTACCTGTTTGACAGCTATGACTGAGAATGGTTTTGAGGTCATTCCGGTTGATACTAATGTTTTTAAACAACAACTTGACTCACTAAAAGATGTCCCATTCTCAGCAATAAAAATTGGTTTGTTGCCTAACGTTGAAATCGCAGAATTAACGTTGGATTTTGTTAAAAAACATCCTGATATTCCAATTGTCTTGGATCCCGTTTTAGTATGTAAGGAGACTCATGACGTTGAAGTTTCTCAACTACGTGATGAATTGGTTAAATTTTTCCCTTATACCACGGTTATCACTCCGAACTTACCTGAAGTCGAACTGCTTATAGATAGAAAGGTTAAGACTATTGATGACATGAAGCATGCGGCTAGCTATCTCAATGAATTAGGTGCTAAGACTGTCGTTGTCAAAGGTGGAAATCGCTTGGATGGTAATAAAGCGATAGATGTCTTTTATGATGGAACAGACTACAAATTGTTTGAAGAAGCTGTGCTGGATAAAAATAATACCGGTGCAGGATGTACATTTGCTTCAAGTATAGCTAGTGAATTAGTTAAAGGATGTTCAGAAACTGAAGCTGTGGCAAATGCTAAAGCCTTTGTTTATGAATCAATTAAACAATCAAATGAATTTGGAGTAGTTCAATATGCAAAATAAGAAAACAAAAGAGCTAACATTATTAGCTATCTTAACTGCTTTATCAGTGACCTTTGGATTCGTAGCTAAAATTCCGACTCCAACAGGGCTTTTAACTTTGGTAGATGCAGGAATCTACTTCACATCCTTCTATCTTGGCAAGAAAGAAGGAGCAATTGTAGGAGGATTATCTGCATTTTTGATAGATTTGCTATCATCTGCTCCGCAATGGATGTTCATTAGTTTGTTAATCCATGGTGCACAAGGTTATTTTGCTGGATTTAAAGGTAACTATCGTATCCTAGGCCTTCTGATTGCTACAATTGTGATGGTGGGTGGCTATGCACTTGCTTCAGTATTTATGTATGGAACAGGAGCTTCAATCGCAGAAGTGATTCCTAATTTCTGCCAAAACGCTCTCGGCCTAGTCGTTGGATGGGTATTGTATCAAGGATTCAAAAAGGTTCAATCTAAAAAAGATTAATAGCTTTACTAAAATCCTATTGACAAGTATTGATTTGGGTGATAAGATATAAAAGTTGTCTTAACTGACTTGCCACAAACTTGAAAAGGTTCCAAAACTTTAAAAAAGTTATTGACAAGACAGGCCAGAGATGATATTATAAATAAGCTGTTTCGCGAGAGATAGCAGACACGAGAAGTAAAAAAACTTCAAAAAAGTGTTGACAAGGTATTCTAGATTTGCTAGAATATAGAAGTTGTCTTAAGAGAGACAAAGACCTTTGAGAACTGAATAAGAAACCAAGTGC
>NZ_JACLQS010000011.1:0-55478 GCF_016648815.1 Streptococcus sp. 9.1
TTTAGGAGATTATGAAAAAGAAAAGTTTTAGGATGGTTATAGTATATAAAGCAAAGCCTAAAGTTTTCTTAAAGTAGAAGAAATATCTTGTTCTTCACTTTAATTCATTTTCTCAGTCGCTACACCATTTTCATCAATGACATAAGTTTTGCCATCTTTTTCTAGTGTTGCTTTGGTTGTGATTGGAGAACCGTACAAATCTTTCCCTAATGAGGTTGATTTTTCAAAGTGATAGAGCTTACCGTCAATTTCCTTCCAAGTTGGTTGGTAGGAAGATATTATCTGAGGCTCAAGATAGCAGAGATAGCCTTTATCAGTGCGGTAGAATCCTGTTCGAACGATTCCATTTTCGTCTGAAATGTAACCGGATTTAGTTTCATTACGTAATAATTCTGCGTAAGAACCGAAAAGATAGGTCTTTCCATCTATGGTTTCTGTTTTATTGATATAGCGATATTGGTTGCTTGGATCTAGGTAATAAGTCTTACCGTCAATTTCTCTCCACCCGGTTAATAGTTTTCCTTCTGAATCGGCAAGATATATTTCACCAAATAATTTAGCTGAACCATCAACTAGGAGTTGCCCATCTCGAGTGAAGTAATAATAATTTCCGTCGATTAGAAGCAACTCTTCTTTAGCTTGAAGACCATTTTCCTTAAAGTAAACACGGTGATTATCTAGTGTATACCAGCCAAAAACTTGAGCTCCATCATTGCCAAAGTAGAGCTTAGAATAGTAATTGTACGGATAGAATGCATTACGGAGGAGTTCACCATTGTTTTCAGCGAAATAGTAGTACTTCCCATCTATAAGGATACGCTTACCTTTTATTTGCTTACCACTGCCATCAAAGTAGAGTTGGACACCGTTAATGGTTTGCCAGCCAGTAGCTAATTGGCCCTTATCTTTGAGATAAGTCCAATCGCCATCCTTGTCCTGAACAAAGGTGTTGCGTAGAGATGATGTGACATGTCCTTCTTCATCAATGTTATAGGTAACACCACCAAGCTCAATGGTACGGTTAGTCCATAAAGCTCCGCTATCTTTATCGAAGTAGTAGGTATCCCCATCGATGTCAACCAAAGTTCCTTTGGCTTGCTTGCCATCTTTATCAAAGTAGAGTTGGACACCATCAATGGTTTGACGACCTGTTAGGAGTTTCCCATCTTTGTCGTAGTAGTACCAGTTCCAAAAGTCGTCGCGAATAAACTGATTTTTAGGTGTAACTTCAGTTGAGATTCCCTTGTCATCAAAGGAATAGACTTTGTCATCAACTTTCAAAGTTGTATTAGAGACAATAATTGTAGGACGCATACCAGCAGTAGGTTCGACGTAATCTCCATCTGTCAATCGGTAACGTTGCCCATTGATTTCCTCCCATGAAGGCTTAGTGACACTTTTTACTTCTGGTTGAAAGTAGTGGAGTTGACCATCAATACCTCGTTGGAATCCTTTTAAGACAATTCCGTTTTCATCAGTGCCATAGATTCCATTAAAAATACCTTCATTGTTATAGACAACAGGTGCAAAGTAGGCTTTAAGGCTATTTTTTTGGACTACACTATTAATGACAAAATAATCTTTATTTTCAAAAGTGATAATACCGTTTAGGACAACTCCATTTTCAGAAAAAATGTATTCCTTACCATCAATTATATGTCTACCGGTTTGAATGACGCCGTCAGCATCAGTGTGGTAAGTTGTTTTACTAGAGAAAAACATAGAAGGTCTTTCAACGATGCCATACGTGTTCTTAACCAATTGACCGTCATAATCAAACAAATATTTCTTCCCATCAATGGTTACGACATCGTTTTGAGCTCTCAGGCCGTCTGATTGGAAGTAGTAGCGTTTGTTATCGATTGTATGCCAACCTGTAACGGGAGCACCGTCCTCTCCTAGATATTCAAAGAGGTGCGTATACATTGGATTGGTCCTATAACCATTAAAGATGATATGTTCATACCATTGATTAGTCATTAAGGCACCATTATGATAGGCAAAATAGTAGTGCTTGCCGTCGATTTCTTGTTTTTGTCCTTTGACTTGTTTACCATCTTTATCAAAATAAAGGATGACACCATCAACATTTTGCCAACCCGTCAATTTTTCACCATTGGCAGTGTAGTAATACCAGTCTTGTTGGTTATCAGATTGGAAATGACCACCAGTTACAACCTGGGTTGGTAGTTGCGTTTTTTCGGTAAGGATGCCATCAGCATCTGCTAAATAGGTTTTACCGTCTACCTCAATGCTTGTATCAGTTACTTTACGCCCATTATCTTTGTCGTAGTAGTAGTCTTTGCCATCAATGGTCACCTTTTCACCTTTTGCCTGGATGCCATTGTCATGGAAGTAGAGGTTAAAGCTGTCGATGGTTTGTGGGCCTGTTAGTTTGTGGCCTTCGCTGTCTAGGTAATACCAGTTGCCTTGGTCATCAGAAGTGAACTTGCCACCTTGGGAAGGTGTTTCTTGTGAAGGAGTTACGTTATCGCTTTTTTCAGATGTGGTTTCAACACTTCTATCGGTTGTAGCTGTCTCACCAGATTGAGCGGGTTTAAGCTTTTTATCAGTCTCGTCAGCAGGCTGTGTAGCAGTTGTTTCTGTTGGCTGAGTAGCGACATTCGTAGATGTAGTGTCAGAAGATACTGCTTCACTAGAAGCTTTCTCAACAGTAGTGCTTGTTGGAGCTACTTCGGTTCTTGTTATAAGGCTAGCACTTGTCTCAAGATTGATGTCAGAGACGACATTTTCAGGACTGTTAACAGCAGTCGTTTCTGGTTTGACTTCATCAGCTCCGACCTGTCCTAGTCCAATTAGTGAAGCTCCGATAGCCAAACTTGAAGCAGCGATTGTAATCCAATGTTTCTTAACTTTATGAAGCTTGAAACGAACTTTGTTTTCCATAAATTTCCCCCTTATTATGGTGACTTGGCATACTCACATCGTGAAAGAATCAACGAGATTAATACCAAAGATTAATTTATGATTATATCTTACCCTTATTTTCTAACAAACTCAATAGAAAACGCATACATAATTATAGTTTCAATAAATAGTGCAATAGAGACGTTTGAGAGAAGTAGATGTTTACACAAAAAAATCCAGGACCTGAGCCCTGGATTTAGGAGATTATGAAAAAGAAAAGTTTTAGGCTTTTACCCTTTAATTCACTTTCTCAGTTGCCACACCATTTTCATCAATGACATAAGTTTTGCCATCTTTTTCAAGGGTTGCATTGGTTGTGATTGGAGAACCGTTAAGGTCTTTACCTAATGAAGTTGATTTTTCGAAGTGATAGAGCTTACCGTCAATTTCCTTCCAAGTTGGTTGGTAGTAAGAGATTACTCTTGGCTCAAGATAGCAGAGGTAGCCTTTATCAGTACGGTAGAATCCTGTTCGAACGATTCCATTTTCATCCGAAGCGTGTCCGTAGTTAGTGTCATTTCGTAACAATTCTCCGTAAGAACCGAAAAGATAAGTCTTTCCGTCTATGGTTTCTGTTGTGTTAGAGTAGCGATATTGTTTGCTTGGATTTAGGTAATAGGTCTTACCGTCAATCTCTCTCCAACCGGTTAATAATTTTCCTTCTGAATCTGCAAGATATAAACTATTATATGATTTAGCGGAACCATTAACAAGAAGTTGGCCATCTTGATTGAAATAATAATAATTTCCGTCAATTAAAAGGACATTATCTTTAGCTTGTAGACCGTCTTCCTTAAAGTAAACACGGTAATCGTTTATTGTGTACCAGCCAAAAACTTGTGCTCCATCATTGCCAAAGTAGTGAATATATGAATTAAAGGAATGGAATGCATTACGGAGAAGTTCGCCACTGTTCTTATCGAAATAGTAGTATTTTCCATCTATAAGGATACGTTCACCTTTGATTTGTTTTCCAGTGCCATCAAAGTAGAGTTGGACACCGTCAATAGTCTGCCATCCAGTAGCTACTTGCCCTTTATCCTTGAGGTAGGTCCAGTCACCATCCTTATCTTGAACAAAGGTATTTCGAAGTGACGATGTCACACGTCCTTGATCATCAATTTCGTAGGTCATTCCATTGAGAGTTAGACTACGATTGGTCCACATAGCCCCACTATCCTTGTCAAAGTAGTAAGTGTCACCATCAATGTCAATCAAAGTACCTTTAGCTTGTTTACCGTTAGCATCAAAGTAAAGTTGAACACCATCAATGATTTGACGACCAGTTAGGAGCTTGCCATCAGCATCGTAATAGTACCAGTTCCAATTGTCATCACGAACAAATTGGTTTTTGGTCGTAAACTCAGTTGCAACTCCCTCATTATCAATTGTGTAGGTCTTGTCATCGACTTTCAAAGTATCATTAGTGAGGATAATAGTGGTGTACATACCAGCATGGTGTTCAGGAAGATACCATTTTGTTAGACGATAGCGCTTACCATCGATTTCTTTCCATGTAGGTTTATTAACACTTTTTACCTCAGGTTGGAAGTAGTGCAGTTGACCATCTAAGCCTCGTTGGACACCCTCTAGGAGGACACCGTTTTCATCAGTTCCATAGATTCCAGTGAAATTAATTCCACCCAAAATTTCGTTTTTAGAAAAGAAGGCTCCAAAATAGTTTTTTTCTATTTTACTATCTTTGACTAGATAAAGTTTGCCGTTATAACCTATGACACCATCGACAACATGACCATCTGAAGCAAAGACATACTCTGTTCCATCGATAATTTGTTTACCAGTTAGGACTTCGCCATCTGCATTAGTTCGGTAGGTATATTTAAACCTCACTTTAGACCCTGGCTTAACAACATCGCCATAAGCATCCTTGACTAATTGTCCCTTAGGATCAAATAGATAATTCTTACCATTGATTGAATAGATACCATTATGTGCATAGAGACCGGTCTCAGTGAAGTACAAGTGTTTTCCATCAATATCTTGCCATCCAGTCACAGCAGCGCCATCATTTCCGAGATAGTATGAACGGTAGTCCTTTGATGCAGGACTAATTCCACCAACATTGACTGAGGCCCATTGATTTTTAACCATACGTCCGTTGGTTTTATCAAAGTAATAGGTTTTACCATCAATCTGAACAATTTCATCTTTTGCTTGACGACCGTTTTTATCGAAGTAAAGTTGGTAACCATCAATGGTTTGAAGTCCTTTAACAGCGTGGCCCTTTTCATCACCATAATAAAAATTAACCCTTTCAGGGAAGATGAGATCTACTTTATCCCAAATAAAGGAGTTTCGAGCTAGTCGTCCTCTCTCACCAAAGACATAGGTTGTGTCTCCTACATTAACCGCTACATTCTTAAGCAGTTCGCCATTTTCATCAAAATAGTGAATGAAACCAGCTGCTGTTTTAACGAGACCTGTGGCACGTATGCCATCTCGGTTGAAGTAACTAGTATGGTAAATGTAGTTTGTTTTATACCGTGAGATAATCTGTTTTTCAGACCAATTACGGTAAGAATTTTTGAGAAGGGCACCGGTGTTTTGATCTAAGTAATATGTTTTACCATCAACTGTGATTTCTTGACCTTTGAGTTGTTTCCCATCATTGTCAAAATAGAGTTCAACACCGTCCACATATTGGAAACCAGTCAATTTTTCACCTTGTGAAGTGATATAAGACCATTCCCCCTTATCATTGGCTTCAAAATGTCCACCAGTAATGTTTGTAGGCAGTTTAGTTCTCTCTGTCACAACCCCATTCTCATCTATTTGATAATGTTTTCCATCTTTATCGAGGTAGCAATTGACTAAGAGCATACCAGTATGGTCATCTAAATAATAGTTCTTTCCATTTACCTCAACAAATTGGCCTTTGACCTGTTTTCCATCTTCTTGGAAATAGTATTCGCGATCTTCTACATTATTCCATCCAGTGAGTTTTTTTCCGTCCTTGGTGTAGTACCAATTGCCTTGATCGTCGGATGTGAATTTTCCTTGAGTGATAGAGATTTCTTGTCCTGATAATGGATGCTCACTAACCTCAGTAATCTCTGACTTATTTTCATTTGTATTTTGCTTGTCGGTGACAGGTTCCGCGCTCCTATCAGCAATAGTTGTTTCACTAGATTGAGCGGTTTCAACCTTTTTATCAGTCTCGTTAGCAGGCTGTGTAGCAGTTGCTTCTGCAGGCTGACTAGCCACATTAGTAGATGTAGTGTCAGTAGAGACTGCTTCACTAGAAGTATTCCCGACAACAGTACTCGTTGGAGCCACTTCGGTTCTTGTAATGAGGCTAGCACTTGTCTCAAGATTGCTGTCAGAGACGACATTTTCAGGACTGTTAACGGCAGTTGTTTCAGGCTTGACTTCATCAGCTCCGACCTGTCCTAGTCCAATTAGTGAAGCCCCAATAGCCAAACTTGAGGCAGCGATTGTGATCCAATGTTTCTTAACTTTATGAAGTTTGAAACGAACTTTGTTTTCCATAATTTTCCCCCTTATATGGTGACTTGGTAAATTCATGTTGTGACATTTAAAACAACATGAAAACCAAAATTAATTTACAGTTATATTTTAATCTTATTTTCTAATAAACTCAATAGAAAACGGATACAAAAACGCCATGATTTTATAAAAAGATTCTTATATTCGTGATAGTTATAGCCTATAAAAGAGTTTTCCTAATTTATTTATTTTTTCGTCTATAGATATGCTTGAAATGGTAATTGTCCCCATACAGTTTGGGAAATAGAGTCTTTTTTTCAAAAATCATCCTGTGTAAAATAAAGGGCATAAAAACATGAGAGGTGATTGCAATGACAAATCGTTACGACTTAAATAAAAATTTGGCACAGATGCTTAAGGGGGGCGTCATCATGGACGTTCAAAATCCTGAGCAGGCACGTATTGCTGAAGCGGCGGGAGCAGCTGCGGTCATGGCCTTGGAACGCATTCCGGCTGATATCCGTGCAGTAGGTGGTGTGTCACGTATGAGTGATCCTAAGATGATTAAGGAAATTCAGGACGCCGTTAGTATTCCGGTGATGGCTAAGGTGCGTATTGGTCATTTCGTTGAAGCACAGATTTTGCAGGCGATTGAGATTGATTATATCGACGAGAGTGAGGTTTTGACACCGGCTGATGATCTTATTCATGTGGACAAAACCAAATTTGATGTGCCTTTCGTCTGTGGGGCCAAGGATCTTGGTGAGGCTCTTCGTCGTATCTCTGAAGGGGCATCAATGATTCGTACCAAGGGTGAACCTGGTACTGGTGATATTGTTCAGGCTGTTCACCACTTGCGACTCATGAATCAAGAAATTCGCCGTATTCAAAATCTTAGAGAAGATGAACTCTATATTACTGCTAAAGACTTGCAGGTGCCAATTGATTTGGTTCGTTATGTCCATGAACATGGCAAGTTGCCTGTTGTCAATTTTGCGGCAGGTGGTGTAGCGACACCAGCGGATGCTGCCCTAATGATGCAGTTGGGGGCTGAAGGTGTCTTTGTTGGTTCAGGGATTTTCAAGTCAGGAGATCCGAAAAAACGTGCGGAAGCCATCGTCAAGGCAGTGACTAACTATAATCGTCCCGATATTTTGGCGCAAGTGTCAGAAGATTTGGGTGAAGCCATGGTTGGTATCAACAAGGATGAAATTGACATCTTAATGGCAGAGCGAGGAAAATAGATGACAAAAATTGGAATACTGGCTTTGCAAGGTGCTTTTGCAGAACATGAGCAGGTCTTGAAAGCACTTGGGGTTGAAACGGTTCAAATCAGAAATCGACAGGATTGGGAAGCTCACGCTGATTTGGACGGGCTCATTCTACCAGGGGGAGAGTCGACAGTCATGGGGAAACTCTTGCATGATTTAGACTTGTTTGAGCCGATTAAGACGAAAATTGATACGGGGTTACCTGTATTTGGAACCTGTGCAGGTCTGATTTTGTTGGCCAAAACCATAGTGGGAGACCAAACAAAACATTTGGCAAGTATGGACATCACTGTAGCCAGAAATGCCTATGGTCGCCAATTGGGCAGTTTTGTCACAGATGCTGAATTTAAAGGAATAGGCGAGATTCCAATGGTCTTTATTCGTGGGCCAATTATTGAAGCTGTTGGACCAGAAGTGGAGATTCTAGCACAAGTCAATGGGGCTATCGTGGCAGCTAGAGAAAAGCAGATGATAGTGACATCTTTTCATCCAGAATTAACGGGTGACGAAAGGGTACATGCTTATTTCCTAGATATGATCCATCAGGCAAAAGAAGAAAAGCAATAGCTCAAAACCTATGACATCGTTTATTTCTTGACCGCACAAAAAAATCCAGGACCCGAGCCCTGGATTTAGGAGATTATGAAAAAGAAAAGTTTTAGGATGGTTATAGTATATAAAGCAAAGCCTAAAGTTTTCTTAAAGTAGTAGGTGAGTATTTTTAAGAATTAACTATTGACCGTCTGACCATCCTATGCCAGTGGAACTATCATTGGGTACAACGTAATCATTAAGATTCATACCTGTTTGACTGTTATAGCCATTTCTATCAAAGAAACTGTGGTACTCAGGACCATCTTCAGGATTTCCGGATTTTTTCTCAAAGATATTTTCTCCAGTAAGCTTGTTATAGCCATTTGCATCAATATTACTGAGGTATTCAGATTGTTTTTCGCTAGAAGCAGTATTTGTAGTATTTTCGGTGGTAGAACTAGAGACAGTACCTGAATTCTTTTGAGTAGATTGTGTTGTTACGTTAGTTTGAGTACTAGTTTCAGAGCTATTATTGGTTTCAGTTTTTTGACTAGTTTCGCTTGTATCTCCATCTTTAATCTCAATCAACTTTTGATAAATCTTTTGAGTTAGGTCATTTTGTTGTGTAGCAGTCAATCTTCCAGAAGTTCGGATGATAATCGTACCATAAACATAATGAGATCCAGGATTTAACATAGCTGGGAGTCCGTCGAAAGCACTCAAATACTCATTTCGTTTTTGTGCATCTTCAACTGTTTTGTAGACTTCGATATTGCCACCAGCATCAGTTCCTTTAGTTACAATATCCTTTCCTTCAATAGTGTCAGTAACTAAACTATCAGTAAAATACACGGATGCTGTGTAACTACCTTGTTTATTCAATCCCTTATTTGGATCATTATCTTCGGTTGCTGACTGAACTCCTGTAATGGTATCAATTTCTTTAAGTCTACTTTCGATAAAGCTACTAGAAGGGTTGGTTATTTGTTTTAGTTGTTTAACACTTGTTGAATACTTTTGATTTAGCTCATCGAGTTTCTTTATTTCAGTTGTATAATCTAACGGTTTTTTAAGTACTTCTACCTGTTTGTTAATGTCACTTGTTGACTTTTTGATCTTAGGAATTTTTCGTTTTGCTTTCTCAGCAGAAGTGATTTCATTTTTTAATTCAGAGGAAAGATTTTCATCTAAAGGTTTGTCTTTATTACTTAGGAGTTGATTTGCTGTCTTTATTTTATCTTCTAAGAGATTATTCTTATTTTTTACCTTTTGAGCAATATTATTGAAGGAGTCGACTGCCTTTTGATGGGGAGCAAAGGCTAGAAAATAATAAGCAGCAATAAGACAGAGAATTGGAATAAGTCCCCAGAGAGCATTTTTCTTGAGTTTATTTTTCAATTAATTACCTCCAAATATATGTTTTATAAATAAAAAAACAATTTTTTAATTATTCTAAATACTATACGATTTATTATACTTGAATTTTAGTATAATAGGAACCTTTTTTTGCTTTCCGAGTTAGTACTTTTTAAGTTAAACACAAAAAAATCCAGGACCTAGGCCCTGGATTTAGGAGATTATGAAAAAGAAAAGTTTTAGGATGGTTATAGTATATAAAGCAAATCCTAAAGTTTTCTTAAAGGGGAAGAAAAAGTTTACTTGTGATATAAAAAAGGAAGTTGACAGTTGGTCGACTTCCTTTTTAGTGATTCCTAAATGAGAGTAATCATGCGATATCAATAGTTGTTATTTGAATTATATTCCTAAACTTCACCAGGTCCCATCAAATGTCCATTACCGTCAGCATCGAATTTGAAGGCACCAGTGTTTGTTCTAACAATGGTATTTTCAGCGCGTGCCCCATTCTTAGCATCGTAATAGTGGACAGTTCCGTCATCGTCAAATTTGAATTCACCTCTAAGTTGTCTACCATTTTGGTCGAAGTAAACATGGATGCCGTTTAAGGTTTGAGGTCCTGTCAGTTTATCCCCTTTAGCATCAACATAGTAGTAGAAATCTTCACGATCTAAATCTTTACTTTCTCTTGGGTACTGTCCATCCTGACCTACGATATCATTTCCAGGAATGGTAATAGTGAAGTGGAAGATGCGGTCACCATCGAGATTTCGGTAATTCCAATTGTAGACGTGGACAAAGCTATTAGTGACGAGAGCACCAGAGTCTTTATCATAATAGTGTCCATCAGGGGCGAAGCGTCCCTTGACTTGTGCCCCATTAGGAAGGAAGTAAAAGCGACTATTTCCAAAGGTTTGAGGTCCTGTTAATGGCTTACCATCAGCATCGAGATAGTACCAAGCAGTAGTATAGACATTTTGATTGTTGATATCATCACGACCAATATAAGTCAAGATTTCTTTAAAAGCATTTGTTACGAGAGCACCAGAATCTTTGTCATAGTATTTACCATTTGGTGCAAAATGTCCCTTGACTTGTGTACCAGTGAAATCATCAAAGTAGACTTTAACACCATCGATAGTTTGTTCTCCCTTGAGTTTATCACCTTTATCATTGACGTAAACCCAGTTGCCATCTTCAGTTTCAAGATAGCGTTTTGTTACAAGTGCACCAGAGTTTTTATCGTAATAGCGACCATCCTCTGCAAAACGTCCTTTGACTTGTTTGCCATCCTTGTCAAAGTAGACTGGAATGTTGTCAACGAAGTTGAGACCGATGAGGTTTTTACCGTTTGCATCCTTGTAGTACCAGTTGCCCTGGTTATCACTATAATAGTAACCACCAAAAACTCGTGGTGCCTTGTCTAGGGAGACGGTAGGTGTAGGAGTGACGGGGGTATCTATTTCTTCACCAGGTTTCATCAAATGTCCATTACCATTTGCATCGAATTTGAAGGCACCAGTATTTGTTCTAACAATGGTATTTTCAGCGCGTGCACCGTTTTTCGCATCGTAGTAATGAACAGTACCATCTTCGTCAAATTCAAACTCACCTCTAAGTTGTCTACCATTTTGGTCGAAATAGACATGGATGCCGTTTAGGGTTTGAGGTCCTGTCAGTTTATCCCCCTTGTCATCTACGTAATAGTAGAAATCTTCGCGATTCAAATCATTGCTAGAAAGTGGGTAATGACTCATATCCAAAAATTGGTTTTCACCGTTAGGTCCAACGACTGAATTATTAGGAATGGTGATGACAAAGTGATTCACACGATTTCCGTCTTGATTTTGATAATTCCAGTTGTAGACATGGACAAAGCTGTTAGTTACAAGCGCACCAGAGTCCTTATCATAGTAATGTCCGTCAGGTGCGAAACGTCCCTTAACTTGTGCCCCATTAGGGAAGAAGTACATGTTTGTTCCACCAAGATTTTGAGGACCTTTAAGAGGTCTTCCATCGGCATCGAGGTAGTACCAATCAGTAGTATAGATATTTTGATTGTTGATATCATCACGACCAATATAAGTTAAGAGTTCTTTAAATGCCTTGGTTACGAGAGCCCCAGAATCTTTGTCATAGTATCGGCCATCCTCTGCAAAACCACCTTTGATTTGAATACCGTCTTGACTAAAATAAACAGGAACATTATCCACATAGTTCAGCCCGACAAGATTTTTGCCATTTGCATCCTTGTAATACCAGTTACCATTATCATCACTATAATAATGTCCACCAGAAATATGAGGTGCATTTTCAAGTGTTACAGAAGGTGTGACTGGCTTTTCATTTTCATCGATTGGGGCAGGTTGTTCACTGTTTTTTGTAGGTGTTTTTGTTTCTTCAACAGTAATAGGTTCATTGACTTTTTCTACCGAAGTTTTTGTAGTAGAGGCTTCTGAAGTTGCCGTTTTAATAGGTATAGCTTTATTGGCCTCATTATCTTGATTGCTATTACCTTGTTCAGAAGTGATTTCTACTGGTGATTCGCTTGCTAATTCAGATGATGCGGCTTCACTGCTAGGAGCTTCACTAAGAACCGTACTTGTACTAGTAGGTAGCTCAGTATTAGTTGAGATAGGATTTGTAGTAGGTGCTTTGACCTCTACATTAGTTACTACAGTCTCTTGTGCAGGTGCAAGAATCTCAGTTGGTTGACCTGTAGCTTCAGGTATTTTTACTTCATCCGCAAATGTAGGGCGTGCGACTAAAGTAAAAGTAGCTAGAGCAGTTGCGCAGGAAAGTGCTACGACGTGTTTCTTGGACATTTGCCAATGATAATTCATTTCAGTATTCATAATAGACTCCCTTCAAAAATGAACACCGATGTTTAGGTGTGTAACATAAAGGAGCTAGGCCGTCAGAAGAATGTTAAAAGTGAGCAAATCCATTAAAACGACTGAGCCCCATATCTAAATCTCTCAGGGTATGGCCATAAGACGATTTTATAGGCGAGCACGTCAAATGTGTGGCAAGGAGAATATGCTTATGCTGTGTAATTTATATCTAGAAATAAGTGATTTTACTTATTTATCCTAATACTTTTATTTCTCTCCTTTCGTTTAATTATTGAATCCAACCT
Organism: Streptococcus sp. 9.1; assembly: GCF_016648815.1. NCBI lineage: Bacteria > Bacillati > Bacillota > Bacilli > Lactobacillales > Streptococcaceae > Streptococcus > Streptococcus sp. 9.1. Next base: position 12,697 of record NZ_JACLQS010000011.1, read on the forward strand.
ATGGCATATGTAAAAAACTAGAGCTTTTAGATTGAAGCATTCTCTCTAGAGCTCTAGTTTTGTATTATAGACAGATGTGTGTATGAAAAGAGCCTTAGATTATCATGCCAAAGTGCCTAAGGACCAGTTTTCATGCATAAAAAATTATTTTGACGTTAGAAGTCTAAAGCCAAGTTCCTAATCCTAATCCCCTGTAGTACACTTTCAACGTTTTTAGTAAAACGCTTACATGCTCACCTATCTTTATTATAATACTTTTTTTATGACAAACAAGTTTTTTTACAAGATAATCGTAATTGTTTAAGAATAGTTCATATTTGGATTCTATTTGTAAGACAGTTATTGATGATATAAAAAAGGAAGTTGACAGTTGGTCGACTTCCTTTTGTATTTTTTTAAAAAACATTTAGACAAACATACTTACTATAATAAGATAAATCTCACAATTGAGTAGGACGTCCGTTTTCATCAAAGTGATAGGTTACGCCGTTAATGGTACGTGTCTGATTAGTAACTAGCTCGCCAGAATTTTCATCATAATAGCGAGTTCCTTTATAATCTGAGATAAATTGTCCTTTGACTTGTTTACCATTATTTCTGAAGTAGAGATGTTGTCCGTTTATAACCTGATCGAAAATAAGCGCTTTTCCGTCAGGACCAAAGTAGTACCAATCTCCCCCCCAGTTAAAGAATTGGTTAGTTAAAGCAGCACCTGTCTCAGCATCAAAGAAGTATGTAGGTGCAGCTTTTGAAGTGCTATTATAGTAATTTTCATTATAAGGGTTAACTAATAAGCCACGGACTTGATCATAATAATGCCCATATCTTGATTCTGGTCCATCAGAGAAATAATAGATCTTACCATTAATCTCTCGTAGCCCTTTGACTTTTCGACCGTTTTCATCAAGGTAAAACCAATTATTGCCTGATTTTATGAGACCGGTTTTGTGGATAGCAGCACCTGTTTCTTCATCATAATATGGAAGAGTGTTGTAGGGTCCTAATCCACCTCGAATAACTTCACCCCAAGAATAAACACAATAGTCTTTTCCATCTATTGTCATTCTACCGAAATCCCCATTACTATCAAAGTAGTATAATTTGTTTCCGGCCTTGAAAAATGTATTTTTAGGGATTTCTTGCCGAGCACCAGTGTCTTTATCATAGTAATAGCCGTCCAAAACAAGGTCCTTAGCTTGACCACCGAAGTAGTAAGGGTGGAAATAGACATTTACACCATCGATGGTCTGAGACCCTTTTAGTAAGATTCCCTGATCATTAGCATAATACCACTTGCCTTTATGGGTAAAGTAACGACCTTTGACTAGGGCGCCAGAATCTTTATCGAAGAATTTTTCAGCCGGAGTATAGCTAGCATGATCCTTTTCAGTAATTAATCGTCCATCTTTAGTAATGAAGTTACCTTTAACTTGAACACCAGTAATAGTGTCGAAATGGACTTGTACACCATCAATAGTTTGCTCTCCTTTTAGGATTTTACCTTCAGAACCAATATAATACCAAGCATCGTTGATTTGCACATAGTGATTCTTTCCTAAATCAGTCTTGGCACCGGAGTCTTTGTCGTAGAAGTAACCGTCTTCGTCAAATCCACCTTTAAGTTGTTTACCATTTTGAGGGTTGAAGTAAACGGCTACATTATTAATGATTTGAGCTCCTTTGAGGCGTTTACCTTTACTATTTACATAGTACCAATCTGATCCGACTCGTACATAGCTATTGGTTACAAGAGCTCCAGTGATACCATCATAGTATTTGCCATTCACAGCGAAGTCACCTTTTATCTGAGCTCCCTTTTGTTTGTCAAAGAAGTACTCGGTATTTTTGATAACGGCTAACCCTTTAACGGGCCTACCCTCATCGTCGATATAGTACGTTTTATCTTTGACTGTAATGAATTGATTATAAATTAATCCTCCAGTATCTTTATCGTGGAACCTGCCATTAGAGTCAAATGTTCCTTTTGCTTGTACACCATTGTTATCAAAATAGACATCAACACCATCAATTGTATGGTATCCTGTTAAGATTTTTCCGTCATTACCAACATAGTACCAATTTTCTTTGATTTGGACGTAACGGTTTTTACCAAGGTCAACGAGATTACCATCTTGATCATAGTACCGTCCTTCAGCAAAATTATCGAATATTTGCCAACCACCGTAATTGTTAGAGTAATTTCCTAATTCGTGGAAGTACACTTGCTTTCCATCAATGGTTTGAGGTCCGGTTAATGGTTGTCCTTGATTATCCAGATAATATCTCTCGTTTTGACCAGTAGTACCATTATAGGCAATAACGTATTGATTTTTGACTAAGGCACCGGAATCCTTATCATAATAGCGGAAATTCTTACCTGAATAATCAGATATGAATCTGCCTTTGACTTGGACACCAGTGTTCTCGAAGTAAACATCCATACCATTAATCGTTTGTCTGCCTGTTAAAATTGTGCCGTCATCTCCAGCATAGTAACAATATCCATTTAAGTGGAAGAAGCGGTTTGTTCCGAAATCAACTTGTTTACCTTTATCATCATAATAACGACCATTTTCGGCAAATTTATTAAAAACTTGTTCAGGTTCAAAATAATACAATGCACCATTGATTTCTTTGACACCAGTAAACTTATAGCCGTTTTCATCAATGTAATAGGTTTTATCACCATACATATTCACAACATGATTGGTGACGAGCCAACCATTATTTTTGTCGTAAAAACGGTTATCAGCTGCAAAGTGCCCTTTAACTTGTTTGCCATCAGTGTCAAAATATACATTCACGCCATCAATGGTTTGAGGTCCTTTTAAAATCTTGCCATCTTTACCAATGTAATACCAGTGTGTGTGAAGTTGGTAATAGCGATTGGTACCTAAATCAGTTCGTTTGCCTTCTTTATCATAATAATAGCCATCAGGACCAAATGCGTCTTTGATTTGTGCAGGTGAAAAGTAATACCAAGCACCTCCAATGTTTTTTTGACCTGTAACTCTATTACCATTTTCATCTACATAGAAGTCGTATATTGAATGAACAAAGCGATTAGTCACCAAGGCACCAGAATCCTTGTCATAATAATGCTCATCACTAGCAAAGTCACCCTTTACTTGGATACCATCATAATTACCAAAATAGACTTTAACACCGTCGATAGTTTGAGCACCTTTTAAAATCTTGCCATCATTTCCGATGTAGTACCACTTATTATGTAATTGAAAATAGTGATTAGTACCGAGGTCAGTCCGTCGACCATTTTCGTCATAATAACGACCTTCAGGGTCGAATGACTCTTTTAACTGGGCGCCAGAATCGTTAAAGTAAGTCCACTCTCCATTAATTTTTTGATGACCGATAAGCCTATACCCTTCTTTGTTTACATAGTAGGTGTTATAGCCATCATTGACATAACTGGACGTAACTAGAGCACCAGAATCTTTATCGTAAAAGTGTTGATCTAAGCCAAATCTTCCTTTTACTTGTCTACCTTTATAATCAAAATAAACCTTAACACCATCGATAGTATGACCACCAATGTAGTCATCGCCATTTTCATTTCTATAATGCCAAAAACCATCATCGTCAGTGTAATACTCACCACCTGTAACATTTTCCACTCGAGAAGACCATGGTGGAGGTGGGTAAATACCTCTGTCGGTAACATCTATAGTACGGTCTTCATGGGATTCAGTGTCCGAAGTTTTTTCTGTCACACTTGTTGCGACAGATGATTTAGATTCTGAATTATGTGTTTCAGAGGCTGAAACAAATGTGCTTGTGACTTCAGAGCTTGGTTTTTCAGAGACTGTTTCTGTTGAAGCCGCTTCAGAGCTGGCCACTGGTGCTTCTGATACTGTGGCAGCCTCACTCGAAGCGGTAGCAGGTGTGTTTTCTGTAGGTTCGACTGTGGCTTCACTAGTCGCTGGAGCATCGACGTCAATAGCACCTTCTTTGATGATAGCTTCAACAGTTGCTTCATTAACAGGGGTAGGTTGTTCCTCAGCTGAGGCATAGTTAAGGCCAGCAAAACTCAATCCCAAAGCAAGTCCAGTCACTGCAATAGTTACCCAATGTTTTTTAACTTTGTGAAGTTTAAAATGTACTTTCTTTTCCATGATAATTCTCCTTTCATTTTAAATCTGTCATTTTAAGAAGGAGTATTTATAACTTCATTAACTAATGAGTGTTCCGTTTCCGTCCGCATCAAAATGATAGGTTTCCCCTTTTATAGTAATGTCAATATTTGACAAACGGGCACCTGAGTTGGCATCGTAGTAGTGAATTTTACCATCGACGGTGACTAGCTCTCCCTTGGCTTGTTTACCGTTACTATGGAAGTAGACTGGGACATTGTCAATAGTTTGTTCACCGGTCAAGGCGTACCAGTTTGGACCAAAGTAATACCAACTACCTTCCCATTCATGGTACTGATTTTTAAGAGCAGCGCCGGTTGATTCGTTTAGATAGTAAATGTGGGTCCTGTAAGGGGTAATATCACTGTAATGCGCATAGATGAGCTCACCTCTACTTTGCATTCCGTAGTAGTATTTACGAGTAGGGAGTCCAAAATAGTAGAGTTCGCCATCGATAACTTGAACTGAGACTAATTTACCTCCCTTACCGTCTAGATAGTACCAGTGATTATCTTTGGTTTTGACGAAACCAGCTTTTGTGACCTTTTTACCATCAAATCCGATATAGTCTCCACTATCTCCGTGGCCTGTGAATTCTCCGAAGGCCTGATGACCATCTCCAACGATAAGATTCACTTCTTCACCATGAACAATATGTGTTCCTGAGTAAACTTTTCTACCATCTGGACCAACATAATAGCGTTTGCCATCGACTTCGACGATTTGATCACGGACAGCAGCACCAGTGTCTTTGTCATAAAAATGATCAGCATTAGCAAAAATACCTTTGGCTTGGACACCGTCTTTATCAAAATAGACCTCTACACCATCTATAGTTTGAGCACCAATTAATTTATCGCCCTTATCATTGACATAGTACCACTTGCCATCTTTTTCGACATAACGGTTGGTAACGAGGGCACCAGTGTCTTTATCATAATAATGGCCGTTTGGCGCAAAGTCACCTTTAACTTGGACACCATCATCATAGAAGTAGACATTTACAAAATCAACAGTTTGAGCACCGATTAAGAGGCGACCATCTTTATCGCTGTAGTACCAGTTGCCTTCGTCATCAGACCAATAACGATTGCTAACCAGTTGACCACTGTCTTTTTGGAAATAATAGGTATTGCCATCAAGAATGACAAAGGCATCCTTGGCTTGAACCCCATTAGGGTAGAAGTAGAGTGTGAAGTTGTCAACAATTTGTTTACCAGTAAGTGCTTTACCATCTTGACCAAAGTAGTACCAATTACCCATTTTGTCAGAGGCAAAGGCATTGCGCGTGATTTGACCACTATCCTTAGCAAAATGATAGGTACTACCATCAATCTGACGGGTATCGTCTTTGACTTGTTTACCATCAGCATCAAAGTAAACGTCTACATAGTCAATAGTTTGTAGACCAGTAAGCGCCTTGCCATCCTTAACATAGTACCAGTTACCTTGGTCATCGCTAGTGTATTGACCGCCTGTAACTACTGTTTTTTCGACTACTTCAGGGCTAGCACTCACCTCAGAATGTGCAGTTTCAGAACTAGCTGCTTCCGAACTAGCTGTGCTTGTCACTTCAGAGCTTAGTTTTTCAGAGACTGTTTCTGTTGAAGCAACTTCTGAGGCAGCTACTGGTGCTTCTGATACTGTGGCAGCCTCGTTTGAAGCGGTAGCAGGTGTGTTTTCTGTAGGTTTAGCTGTGGCTTCATTAGTTGCTGGAGCCTCGACGTCAATGGCGCCTTCTTTGATGATGGCTTCAACAGTCGCTTCATTAACAGGGGTAGGGTGTTCTTCAGCTGAAGCGTAGTTAAGGCCTGCAAAACTCAATCCTAAAGTGAGTCCTGTCACTGCAATAGTTACCCAATGTTTTTTAACTTTGTGAAGTTTAAAATGTACTTTCTTTTCCATGATAATTCTCCTTTCATTTTAAACTTTTTACATATCAAAAAATAAGGGCTGTCATAAGAGTTTATGAAAAGTGAGCATTGGGTAGAGTCCCTAAAGTTGTGGGGCAATTTTTTAATGACAATCCTTATTTTTCCAAGTCTCCTCATTTTTTGTATTGTGAGGCTGTTCAAGGCAAACATGAGTCCTGATGAAATGATTCTAGAAAAACGAGAGCCGTTCGAAATTTTCCTCCTTTCTAAGCATGGAAAATCTCGTTTATTTTGGGTTTCTAAGACACAAAAAACTAGAGCTTACTAGTATGAGGCGTCCTTCTAGAGCTCTAGTTTGAAATAATGCTGTATTTTTTAGAAATGAGCCCTAGTTTGATGGTTCAAAGTGACTCAGGAATGGTCATCCTACTATGATTCTTATTTAGGCACTAGGCAACTAATGCCAATCTTTTAGATAATCCCCAAGTGTCCTTTGAAGCAAAATTAAAACGCTTACACGTCCACCTAGTTTCATTATAATCCTTTTTTAAGAATAAACAATAGAAACTAATAGAATTATCAAAAATGTTAAAGAAGTGACATAAAAGATTCTATATTTAGTTTCGTTAGTCAAATAAGAATTCACCTGTGTAAATCATTTATATTTTTAATTTTTGCTCCTCATAGATAGATCATGGTCTTAGTCAGATGAAAAAAAGTAGTCTTTCTATCTAAAAATTTCTTTTCAGAATTATCTTTTTAAGGGTTACTTCTCTCATAGTTTTGCTATCTCTTAAGGTTAATTGAAGCTTACTTTAATGTTCAAAAGCCTTTAAGGATAAGCATTTGAAGGTGTTTGAAAATCGAAAACTTTCTATTTAGGACCTCACATGCGGTGTAAGGTCTCATTTTCAGTAATCAAAGTTAATAAAACTGAGCGCGTGGCAGAGATTTATGAAGAAAAGATGACTTTTTCCTTTTTGTAATTTATCTGAATATATCATAGAGTAGAGACAACAACAGAAAAAGGATGATTGATATAGATGGAAAATAAGGTACGTTTTAAACTACACAAGGTTAAGAAAAGCTGGGTGACTATCGGGGTGACGACCCTCTCAATGGTTGCCTTGGCAGGTGGAAGTCTGCTAGCTCAAGGAAAAGTAGAGGCCGATGAGACAAGTACGCCAAATGGTGATGGTCTGCAGCAACTGAGTGAGGATGGCACTGCCAGTCTAGTGACGACCACAACTGTTACTGAGCAAGCGAGTGCCCAAGCAAGTGTGTCAGCAGTAGCAACAGCCAGCGTAAGTCACGAAACAAGCTCTCAGGTGGTGACAAGTGCGGTTAGTCAAGAGGCAACTGCTCAAGCACAAAACAGTCAAGTTGCCAGTCAGGAAGTGGCAGTTTCTTCACAAACTCAAGTTAGCACCCAAGAAACACAGACCGCTGGACAGGCCTCACAAGGTCAGGCAACTGTTCAAGAAAGAACTCAGTCCACTCCTAGAGTATTGACCAATGCAGCGCCATCAATCGCCACACGAGCTGCTGATAGCACTATTCGTATCAATGCCAACCGCAATACGAACATCACAATTACGGCCAGCGGTACGACACCAAATGTAACCATTATCACAGGGCCAAACACGCCTAAACCAAACGTGACGGTGACAAGTCCAAATGGCACAAGACCAAATGTGACCATTGTAACGCAGCCAAATCAACCCAACAAACCTGTTCAACCAAGTCAACCGTCTCAACCTAACAAGCCGGTCCAACCAAATCCGCCAAGTCTTGACTATAAACCAGTAGCCTCTAACTTGAAGACTATCGATGGCAAGCAGTACTATGTTGAAAATGGCGTTGTGAAAAAGAACACAGCGATTGAACTTGATGGTCGTCTTTATTATTTCGATGAAACTGGAGCGATGGTAGATCAAAGTAAACCTTTGTATCGTGCCGATGCCATTCCAAATAACTCTATCTATGCGGTTTATAACCAGGCCTACGACACGTCAAGCAAGAGTTTTGAACACTTGGACAATTTCTTGACGGCTGATAGCTGGTACCGTCCAAAACAGATTTTGAAGGATGGGAAATATTGGACAGCTTCAACTGAGAAAGATTATCGTCCCCTTTTGATGACTTGGTGGCCAGACAAGGTGACACAGGTCAACTACCTCAACTATATGAGCCAACAAGGGTTTGGTAATAAGACCTATACGACAGATATGATGAGCTATGACTTGGCAGCTGCTGCCGAAACGGTTCAACGAGGAATCGAGGAACGTATTGGTCGTGAGGGCAATATCACATGGCTTCGCCAGTTGATGTCAGACTTCATCAAAACACAGCCTGGCTGGAACTCAGAGAGTGAAGACAATCTCTTAGTTGGTAAAGACCACTTGCAAGGAGGCGCTCTGACCTTCCTCAATAATAGTACGACGAGTCATGCCAACTCAGACTTCCGTCTCATGAACCGCACACCGACTAACCAAACGGGGACACGCAAATATCATATTGACCGTTCAAATGGTGGTTACGAGTTGCTCTTGGCTAACGATATCGACAACTCTAACCCAGCTGTTCAGGCAGAGCAACTAAACTGGCTCCACTACATCATGAACATTGGTTCTATCCTTGGCAATGATCCAAGTGCCAACTTTGACGGTGTTCGTATCGATGCGGTGGACAATGTGGATGCGGACCTCTTGCAGATTGCTTCTGACTACTTCAAGGAAAAATACCGTGTCGCAGACAATGAAGCCAACGCTATTGCCCACTTGTCAATCCTTGAAGCTTGGTCTTACAACGATCATCAATACAACAAGGATACCAAGGGTGCTCAGTTGTCTATCGACAATCCACTACGTGAAACGCTTTTGACGACTTTCTTGCGTAAGAGAAATTACCGTGGCAGCTTGGAGCGCGTGATTACTAACTCTCTTAACAATCGTTCAAGTGAGCAGAAACACACGCCACGTGATGCCAATTATATTTTCGTGCGAGCCCATGATAGTGAAGTGCAAGCTGTTTTGGCTAATATCATCAGCAAGCAGATTAATCCAAAAACAGATGGTTTCACCTTCACTATGGATGAGCTCAAACAGGCTTTTGAAATCTACAATGCGGACATGCGCAAGGCTGATAAAAAGTACACCCAGTACAATATCCCAGCTGCCTATGCCACAATGTTGACCAACAAGGATAGTATCACTCGTGTTTACTACGGTGATCTCTTTACCGACGATGGCCAATACATGGCTGAAAAATCACCATACTATAATGCCATCGATGCCCTGCTCCGTGCTCGCATCAAATATGTAGCAGGTGGTCAAGACATGAAGGTTACTAAGCTTAATGGCTATGAAATCATGTCATCTGTGCGTTATGGTAAAGGAGCAGAAGAAGCCAACCAGCTTGGTACTGCCGAAACACGCAACCAAGGAATGCTCGTCCTTACAGCCAACCGTCCAGATATGAAGTTGGGAGCAAATGATCATTTGGTGGTCAATATGGGAGCTGCCCACAAAAATCAGGCTTACCGTCCATTACTTCTCAGCAAATCGACAGGTCTTGCGACCTACCTCAAGGATTCTGATGTGCCAGCTGGATTGGTTCGCTATACGGACAATCAAGGGAACTTGACTTTCACAGCAGACGATATTGCTGGTCATTCAACCGTTGAAGTTTCAGGTTATTTGGCAGTTTGGGTGCCAGTAGGTGCTTCTGAAAACCAAGATGCCCGCACCAAGGCTTCGACAACTAAGAAGGGTGAGCAGGTCTTTGAATCATCAGCAGCTCTTGATTCACAAGTCATTTACGAAGGCTTCTCAAACTTCCAAGATTTCGTTAAGACACCAAGTCAGTACACCAACCGTGTCATTGCTCAAAATGCCAAACGCTTCAAAGAGTGGGGAATCACTTCCTTTGAATTTGCGCCACAGTACGTGTCTAGCCAAGACGGCACTTTCTTGGATTCTATCATTGAAAACGGCTACGCCTTCGAGGACCGTTACGATATTGCCATGAGTAAGAACAACAAATACGGTTCACTCAAAGACCTCATGGATGCCCTTCGTGCCCTTCACGCAGAAGGTATCTCAGCCATTGCTGACTGGGTTCCAGATCAAATTTACAACCTTCCTGGAAAAGAAGTGGTAACAGCTTCACGTACCAACAGCTACGGCACACCACGTCCAAATGCCGAAATCTACAATAGTCTCTATGCAGCTAAAACACGTACCTTTGGAAATGACTTCCAAGGCAAGTACGGTGGTGCCTTCCTTGATGAATTGAAGGCAAAATACCCAGCTATCTTTGAGCGCGTGCAGATTTCAAACGGCCGTAAATTGACAACCAATGAGAAAATCACGCAATGGTCAGCCAAGTATTTCAATGGAAGCAATATCCAAGGTACAGGGGCTCGCTATGTCTTGCAAGACAACGCAACAAACCAATACTTCAACCTGAAAGCAGGTCAAACCTTCCTTCCGAAACAAATGACTGAAATCACAGCAACTGGTTTCCGTAGGGTTGGAGATAAGGTCCAATACCTCTCAACGAGTGGCTACCTTGCTAAGAATACCTTCATTCAAATCGGTGCCAACCAGTGGTATTACTTTGATAAGAACGGTAACATGGTCACAGGTGAACAGGTCATTGATGGTAAGAAATACTTCTTCCTAGACAATGGTCTCCAGCTACGTCATGTCCTTCGCCAAGGCAGTGATGGTCACGTCTATTACTACGATCCTAAAGGAGTTCAGGCCTTCAATGGATTCTACGACTTTGCGGGTCCTCGCCAAGATGTTCGCTATTTTGATGGCAACGGTCAAATGTATCGTGGCCTCCACGACATGTATGGCACAACCTTCTATTTCGATGAAAAGACAGGTATTCAAGCCAAAGACAAGTTCATCCGCTTTGCGGACGGTCACACACGTTACTTCATTCCAGATACAGGAAATCTCGCAGTCAACCGTTTTGCGCAAAATCCTGAGAACAAGGCTTGGTATTACCTCGATAGCAACGGTTATGCCGTGACAGGACTCCAAACCATTAACGGTAAGCAGTATTACTTTGACAATGAAGGCCGTCAGGTTAAAGGACACTTTGTCACTATCAATAACCAACGTTACTTCCTTGATGGCGATAGTGGTGAAATTGCCCGTTCACGCTTTGTGACGGAAAACAACAAGTGGTACTATGTCGATGGCAATGGTAAGTTGGTTAAAGGTGCTCAAGTCATTAATGGTAATCACTATTATTTCAACAATGATTATAGCCAAGTCAAGGGTGCCTGGGCCAACGGCCGTTACTATGATGGTGACTCGGGTCAGGCCGTAACCAACCGCTTTGTCCAAGTTGGTGCCAACAAATGGGCTTACCTCAACCAAAATGGTCAAAAGGTAGTTGGTCTCCAGCATATCAATGGTAAACTTTACTACTTTGAAGGCAATGGTGTCCAAGCTAAAGGGAAACTTCTGACTTACAGAGGTAAGAAATACTACTTTGATGCCAATAGTGGTGAAGCTGTAACCAATCGCTTCATCCAAATTTCTCGTGGTGTTTGGTATTACTTTAACGCCTCAGGCCAAGCCGTAACTGGTGAACAAGTCATCAACGGCCAACACCTCTACTTTGACGCTTCTGGCCGTCAGGTCAAAGGCCGTTACGTCTGGGTTAAAGGCCAACGCCGTTACTATGACGCCAATACTGGAGCTTGGGTCAGAAAACGATAAGTAGGTAGAAAAAATGTATTTTTGGGACTATCCCAGAAACTTATAGATTGAAAATCAGTAGCTTTCCACATAATTTCAAAACTTTTAAGTACTTGAAGTATTTTCCTTCAAGTACTTTTCTTTTATCATTTCCCCTCGAAATGTCTAGTGGATTGTAAACAAACAATGAGTTTGATTAATAGATTCCTAAATAAACTACTTACTTTCGCTTTAAACTATACTCAGTCCTCTAATGAAGGGGGAGCTAAAATGGCTAAACATCGGATTTTCTGTGTGAATTTAAGAAAATCCGAACATATTTTTGGTAACGTTTTCTAACATATAAAAGCTATTGGTATCTATCTTAGGCTTGTTTCTTCAAATGGATTATGGGCAGAAGGTTAGTCTTATGAGATTAGGGTTATGTATCTGTAATTGTATTCGTTTCCAAAATCCCTTAACATAGTATAGAGAAATAAAGTTATATTGAAAGGTGTATGTTATGGAAAAGAAAGTTGGATTTAAGTTGCACAAGGTCAAGAAAAACTGGGTGACTATTGGAGTTAGTACGCTGTCGATGGTTGCACTTGCGGGTGGAGCACTTTTAGCAGATCAATCGGCACAAGCAGATGAAGTGTCACTTCCTAATGGAGACGGTTTTGAACAAACAGATGCAGGCATTGAGTCAAGTGCTTCATTGATTAATGAAAGCTATTCGCCAACCTTGACAGAAGATGCTGGCCATTTGTCAGCAGTGTCATCTAGCTATGGCAGCCAAACAAGCTCAAGCTACGAGTCTTCATCATCTGCCTCAACAGGAGGCTCATCACAGACTGTGGTAGGTGGTGGAGCTGGTCAAGTGAGTTCGTCACAATCTTCTCAAGTCGTAGGAACACAAAACTCTAATTCATCACAAACGGGTTCTGCTTACCAATCAAGTAGCAGCTCAGCATCAGTAAGTGCTAGTGCGTCAAGTTCGTCAAGCTCATCAAGTTCAGCTTGGTATTCTTACTCGTCGTCATCTTCATGGTCTTCATCATCGTCAGCTAGCGGTTTTGCGACAATTACGACAAGTTCGTCTGACTCAAACGGCATTCATTGGAATGGTGGTCGAAACACGACAATTACCATCACGGCTTCAGGAACGACGCCAAATGTGACTATCGTTTCGAATTCAAATAAACTCTTTCCGAATGTGACAGTAGGTCAATCAAGCGGTTCAAATGCTAATGTCACTATCATTTCGCAAGGAAATCAACAAAATAACTCAGGTTACCAAATCATCACAGGTGAGACTAAACCAAGTGTTGATTCGAACAATGCCAAGTCATCATTTGTACGTGTAGGCGAAAATCAATGGTATTATTACGATCAATATGGCCAAAAGGTCAAAGGCGAAAAGGTTATCGATGGCAAGGCTTATTACTTCTTTGAAAATGGTCTTCAAGCTCGTGACTCACTTGTTAAAGGTAGCGATGGCTACACTTATTACTACGATAAGAATGGTGTGAAAGCTATCAACGGTTTCTACGATTTTGCAGGTTATCGTAAGGATGTCCGCTATTTCGACTGTTATGGTCACATGGCTACTGGTCTCCTTGAAATGGGTGGCACAACCTTCTACTTTGATACACAAACAGGTATCCAAGCTAAAGACAAGTTTATTCGCTTCTCAGATGGCCGTATCCGTTACTTCATCCCTGATACTGGTAACATGGCTGTAAATACTTTTGTTCAAAATAAAGAAAACCAAGCTTGGTACTACCTAGATGAACATGGTTACGCTGTGACAGGAAAACGTATCATCAATGGTAAAGAATACTGCTTTGACTCAGAAGGCCGTCAAATCAAAGGTCAGATGATGCAACAAGGCAACAAGCAATACTACATTTCAGCTCAAACAGGTGAAATGGCTGTTTCACGCTTTATCTTTGAAAACAACAACTGGTATTATGCGGATGCTTTTGGTTGCCTCGTTCAAGGTGCAAAAGTGATTGATGGTAAACTCTATTACTTCAATAAAGACCATAGCCAATTAAAAGGTGGCTGGGCTGAAGGACGCTATTATGATGCCGTTACTGGCCAATCAGTCATCAACCAATTCATTCAAATCGCGGCTAACCAATGGGCTTACCTTAACCAAGATGGTCACAAAGTAACAGGTCTTCAAAACATTAACAATAAAGTGTACTACTTTGGTAGCAATGGTGCTCAAGTCAAAGGGAAATTGCTCACTGTCCAAGGTAAGAAATGCTACTTTGATGCCCACACTGGCGAGCAAGTGGTGAATCGCTTTGTCGAAGCTGGACGTGGTTGCTGGTATTACTTCAACGCAGCAGGTCAAGCAGTGACTGGACAACAGGTCATCAATGGTAAACACCTATACTTTGACGGTTCAGGTCGTCAAGTTAAGGGACGTTATGTCTATGTTGGTGGTAAACGCCTCTTCTGTGATGCTAAAACTGGTGAATTGAGACAGCGTCGCTAATTAAGATGTACTTTAAAAATCTAGAGCGAATTTTTCCTTTTCCTATATAAATTACTATTATTATTTTCCTATCAGAACTCTAGATGATTAAATAGACGAAAAAGCCAGCATAAGCTGGTTTTTTTAGTGAAGATAAGGTTTTGCTGTTTTTTTAGGTGCTTTTTTCATGCTTAAATCCTAATAATTTTATCCCTCTCATATTCAAAAGAAGGAGCCATAGCCGTGTTATAATGGGTATTATAGTTGTATTTAGGGAAATAGAGATAGGGGGAGTTATGAGAAACTATCTCGTTAAACTCGAGGCGTAACTGACTTTTTAGAGGAGGGAAATCATGCTTATCTTGGCTTGGATTATCATTGTCATATTATTTCTTTTAATTTCGAATTATTACTTTTATAAAACAGATTCCAGAACACGAAAAAAAGCATTCCTCTATGCAATTATTGAGACCATAGGTGCATTTTTCACTAGTAGGTGGTAGTAAATAGAAAGTGAGTAAAAACACCAATCAGAGTTAATCACGCAGGTTTTCACAGTTATATGTCAATACCTCTAGTTAAACCCTTTATTTCATCTTAGAAATGAAGGTTTTTTTATTTAAAAATAAATTAAGATTGTTGGAGTGCAAGGAGTGCTTGGAGGGGCTATAACCTAATGATACCGTTAGTTACCAATTCCTCGTTTACTCTACCATTCATTTGAGCCTGATTTCTTAGAAAACTAGGGGCTATACATTAAGCTGATATTATAGTTGTGTAATTGTATTCTCTTGTCAAATAGCTTATGATAGAAATAATATAAGGGAAAAAGGTATATAATATGGAACAAAAAGTACGCTTTAAAATGCATAAAGTGAAGAAGAATTGGGTGACAATTGGGGTAACAGCACTCTCAATGGTTACTGTTGCTGGTGGAACCTTGTTGGCGGATCAACAGGTTCAGGCCGATGAGCAAAATCCTGCGAATCAGTCGGGTGATAGCAGTCAGGATTTGCTTCAAGAAACACCTGCCACAACTAATGATGCAGCAACTACGGTAGCACCAACTATCGCAGCAGATGCTAATACTGCTAGCGTCAACATTCCCGTTGCAGATACCACTAGCACGACAACAGCTGTCACAGATAGAGCAGCAGCACCTACCACAAACGTAGCAACAGTTGACACCAACTCAGGTCAAGCAGCACCTAGCACAAATGTGCAACCAGCTGCAGCTGATACGAGTGCTACAACTACAGATGCAAATACTAACGCTGCAACTACAGACCGTGCAGCAACAACGGATACGGCAAATACAGAAGCTCATACACGTAGTCGTCGTGTCTTGGCAGAAACTCGTGAAGCCAACACCAACACGTCGACTGGAATCCAATGGATTAACGGCAAACAATACTATGTCAATAGTGACGGTAGTGTGCGTAAGAACTTTGTCTTTGAGCAAGATGGTAAGTCTTATTACTTTGATGCTGAAACAGGGGCTCTTGCAACTAAGTCACAGGATGAATTTTCAACAGAACCTATCAAGGCAACCGTCGATTTTTCATCTGGAAACCAGCTCTACAAAAACGATGACAAATCTTTGGACCAGCTTGACACCTTCATCACAGCCGATGCTTGGTATCGTCCAAAGAGCATTCTCAAGGATGGGAAAACTTGGACAGCTTCAACTGAAGCGGACAAACGTCCTCTATTGATGGTTTGGTGGCCTGATAAGTCTACTCAGGTCAACTACCTTAACTACATGCAAAATCAAGGTCTTGGTGCAGGGTCATTTTCAACCAACTCTAGCCAGGAAAGTCTAGACCAAGCTGCTAAAACGGTTCAGACTAAGATTGAAGAACGTATCGCGCGTGAAGGCAATACTAACTGGTTGCGTACAAGTATTGACCAATTTATCAAGACGCAGCCAGGTTGGAATAGCAGTACTGAAAATAGTTCATATGACCACTTACAAGGCGGACAATTACTCTTTAACAACAGTAAGGGTGATACAGGAAACCGTACTAGCCACGCCAATTCTGATTATCGTCTCCTAAACCGCACACCGACAAACCAGACTGGGACACGTAAGTATTTCAAGGACAATTCTATCGGTGGTCTTGAGTTCTTGCTTGCCAACGATATTGACAACTCAAACCCAGCTGTTCAGGCAGAGCAACTTAACTGGCTCCACTTCATGATGAATATCGGAAGTATCATGGCCAATGACCCAACTGCTAACTTTGACGGTTTGCGTGTCGATGCCTTGGACAATGTGGATGCTGACCTTCTTCAGATTGCGTCAGATTACTTCAAAGCAGCCTATGGTGTTGACAAGTCTGAAGCCAATGCGATCAAACACTTGTCATACTTGGAAGCCTGGTCTGCCAACGACCCATACTACAACAAGGATACTAAAGGGGCGCAACTTCCGATTGATAATGCCCTTCGTAATGCCCTTACCAACCTTTTGATGCGTGATAAAAATACACGTATGCAGCTTGGGGACATGACGGCCTTCATCAACAGTAGTTTGAATCCACGAGGTGCTAACGATAAGAACGGTGAACGTATGGCCAACTATATTTTCACCCGTGCCCACGATACTGAAGCGCAAACCATTATCCAACGTATCATTCGTGATCGTATTAATCCAAATCTGTTTGGTTACAATTTCACCCGTGATGAAATCAAGAAGGCCTTCGAGATTTACAATGCGGATATCAATACAGCTCACAAGACTTATGCGTCATATAACTTGCCATCTGTCTATGCCCTCATGTTGACCAACAAGGACTCTGTAACACGTGTTTATTACGGTGACCTCTACCGTGAGGATGGTCACTACATGGCGAAAAAGACGCCTTACTTTGATGCTATCGACACCCTCTTGCGTGCCCGTATCAAGTATGTAGCTGGTGGTCAAGACATGGAAGTGAAGAAAGTCGGAAATGATGGACTTTTGACTTCTGTTCGTTATGGTAAAGGTGCCAATAACAGAACTGATTGGGGAACTGCTGAAACCCGTACGCAAGGTATGGGTGTCATCATGACTAACAACTATGATTTCCGATTGGGTAGCAATGAAACTGTAACGATGAATATGGGTAGAGCCCATCGCAATCAGCTTTATCGCCCATTGCTTTTGACGACTAAGGATGGTATAGCAACCTACCTCAACGATTCTGATGTGCCTAAAAACCTTCTTAAACGAACTGACTGGAATGGGAACTTGACCTTCAATGCCAATGATATTTTTGGTGTGGAAAATGTGCAAGTATCAGGTTACCTCGGTGTCTGGGTACCAGTCGGGGCTAAGGCTAACCAAGACGCACGTACACAACCAAGTAACCGTGCCAATAGCGATGGTCAAGTTTACAAGTCTTCAGCAGCCCTTGATTCTCAGGTTATGTATGAAGCCTTCTCAAACTTCCAAGCCTTTGCGGATGATCAGCCAGAACTCTATATGAACCGTGTCTTGGCTAAGAACACTGCCTTGCTCAAAGCTTGGGGAATCACGTCGGTTGGACTCCCACCACAGTACGTTTCAAGTAAAGATGGCACTTTCCTTGACTCAACAATTGATAATGGTTATGCCTTTGATGACCGTTACGATATGGCCTTGAGTCAAAATAATAAATACGGCTCACTTGAGGACCTCCTTAATGTCCTTCGTGCCCTCCACAAAGACGGTATTCAAGCCATTGCTGACTGGGTGCCAGACCAAATCTATAACCTCCCAGGAAAAGAAGTGGTTAATGCGACACGTGTTAACGGTTATGGTAACCACCAAGTAGGCTACCAAATCATTGACCAAGCCTATGTGGCTAATACTCGTACAGATGGTACAGACTATCAAGGTAAATATGGTGGTGCCTTCCTTGATGAGCTTAAAGCTAAATACCCATCTATTTTCAACCGTGTGCAAATCTCAAATGGTAAGCAGTTGCCTACGAATGAAAAGATTACTAAATGGTCTGCTAAGTACTTCAACGGAACTAATATCCTTGGACGAGGTATCAACTATGTCCTTCGTGATGACAAGACTAACCAGTACTTTAATACTTCAGCCAACAGCCAACTCTTGCCAACACCACTTCGCGATACAGGTGCCATCACAAGCACTCAAGTCTTCCAACGTCGTGGACAAGATGTTTATTTCCTACGTGATAACCAAGCTGTTAAGAATGAATTTGTTCAAGATGGTAACGGTAACTGGTATTACTTCGGTGGTGACGGTAAGATGACCAAGGGTGCCCAAAACATCAATAACAAGGATTACTATTTCTTTGACAATGGTATCCAATTGCGTAACGCCCTTCGTCGTGCTAGCAACGGCTATACCTACTATTACGGTCTAGACGGTGCCATGGTTAAGAATGCCTTCGTTGATTTTGATGACAAGCATAAGCAGGTTCGTGCCTTTACGACTCAAGGAACAATGGTAGTAGGTAACCTTCATTGGAGTGGCCACCATTTCTACTTTGACCGTGAAACGGGTATCCAGGCTAAGGATCGCGTTGTCCGCACAGATGATGGTAAATTGCATTACTATGTTGCTGAAACTGGAGATATGGGACGTAACGTCTTTGCGACAGACAGCAGCACAGGTAAACGTTATTACTTTGACGCTGACGGTAACACTGTGACTGGTTCACGTGTCATTGATGGTAAGACTTATTACTTTAACCAAGATGGTAGCGTCGGTACGGCCTACAGCAATCGTGCAGATTCTATTATCTTTGAAAATGGTAAGGCTCGCTACATTACACCAGCAGGCGAAATCGGACGCAGCATCTTTGTCTATAATCCAGCAACTAAGGCTTGGAACTACTTTGATAAAGAAGGTAACCGTGTTACAGGACGTCAATACATTGATGGTCACCTCTATTACTTCAAGGAAGATGGTAGCCAAGCTAAGGGTGAAATTATCGAAGAAAATGGTATCAAATATTATTATGAGCCAGAATCAGGTATTCTTGCTAGCGGACGCTACCTCCAAGTAGGTGATGACCAGTGGATGTACTTCAAACATGACGGTTCACTGGCTATAGGCCAAGTTCGTGCTGATCATGGATACCTTAAGTACTTTGATAAAAATGGTATCCAAGTTAAGGGGAAAACTGTTGTCGAAGATGGTAAGACTTATTACTATGATGCCCACAGTGGAGCTCTTGTAACAAGCAGCTTTGCTGAGATTGCACCAAACCAATGGTCTTACTTCAATACTGATGGCCAAGCCCTTAAAGGCAAGTGGACTATCAATGGCAAGGAATACTACTTTGACCAAAATGGTATCCAATACAAGGGCAAAGCTGTTAAGGTCGGTAGTCGTTACAAGTACTATGACGAAAACGATGGCCAACCTGTAACCAACCGCTTCGCTCAAATCGAGCCTAACGTCTGGGCTTATTTCGGAGCTGATGGCTATGCCGTAACAGGCGAACAAGTCATCAATGGCCAACACCTTTACTTTGACCAATCAGGTCGCCAAGTTAAAGGCGCCTACGTCACAGTCAACGGCCAACGCCGTTACTACGATGCTAACACTGGCGAATATGTCCCAGGAAGATAAGCAGTAGTAGCCCATGTGACTGACTAGAGAACACACAGCCGAGAATGAGGGAAAATTCTCAAGAAGAAAGATCGTGAAAACGGTCTTTTTTTGTACTCCTATTTCGATTTTCTTCGAAATACTATTGACAGTGCTTTCAGAAAAGCGTAGAATCTATTTCGAAAAGTATAGAAATAGGTATTATGACTTAAGTCGTACTGATGCTCCGTATCAAGGAAAGGATAAATCAAATGGAAACATTCCTTTTTATGACAATTCTTGCCATGTTAGTTATCGCCATCATAAGTTTTATCGTTCTGAAGAAAAAATGGCAATTTTCAATCAAGCTCTTTTTAGTAGGTCTGATTGGTTTTGCCTTACCTGTCATGATGATTGAAGGACCTATCAATGCTGTGGCTGTTTCTGGTCTTGCTCACTCTTCTAAATGGTTGACCATTATTTATGGAGGACTTATGGCTGGCCTTGTCGAAGAAACAACACGCTATGTGGTGTTTAAGGTCCTTGCTAAGAAAAGAAGGTTGATGACATCTGATATTGTTGCCTACGGTTTTGGACATGGACTTAGTGAATTTATTTTGCTTGGAGTGATGGGGTTATTCACTTACATCATTGCTTTACAGGCCATTCATTCAGGTCAGACCAGTCAATTGCCGCCACTTCTTGTGAGTCAGGTCAACCAACTAACTGGATTTGCAGTGGTTATGTCTCTCTTTGAAAGACTAGTTGCCTTGGTTTTACATGTCTTGCTTACAGCTTGGGATTTTCTAGCAGTCACTAAGCAAAAGCTTTCATTCTATTTTGGGGCGATATTACTTCATGCTACCATCGATTTTTTGGCAGGTGCTTATCAACAAGGGATAGTCAGAAATATCTTATTAATCGAAGTCATGTTAGCTATTTATATGCTAGGTGTCGGACTTGTGACAAGCCAAATTTGGAAAAAGGAGGAAACTCATGGGCTTATCTGAAACCTTAAAAGCCATCTCTGCCCCTGTGAGGAGAGAAATTTTAGACTATCTAAAGTCTGGGCCCAAGTCTGCTGGTGAAATCAGCCAGCAGTTTGACTTGGCTCCTGCAACAGTTTCCCATCATTTGTCTACCTTGAAAAAAGCAGGACTTATTGAAGAAGAAAAACAGAAGAATTTTATCTACTACAGTTTGAACTTGACCGTTTTTGAAGAAATTTTAACTTGGATTCAATCACTTGGAGGAAAAGAAGATGAAAAATAATATGCAAAGAGTCATTGGTAATATAGTGATACTTACACCGGTTATTGTCGGACTAGTCTTTTACAAACAACTACCAAATCAGATTGCAATCCACTTTAATGTGGAAGAGCAAGCCAATGGTTTTATGAATCGCAATTTAGCAATTGTTGCACTTCCTTTTCTTGCGTTAATCATATATAATCTCTGTTTTTCATTCTTTAAACAAATAACGATCCCATTCTTAAAAGAGTTTATGCTATGGTTGGTCCCAATTTCTGCTGTGCTTATTCAAGGTCTTATATTGATTGTTGCCTTAGGAGGCCATGTTCAAGTTCGCTTGACTGTGATTTGGTTAGTGGCACTCATTTTTCTAGTGATTGGAAATTATCTTCCTAAAAGAATAGGTCTGGCTACAAAAAATCATAACCAGAGCAGTAAATCAGTAGTGAGAAAGTTGGGATACCTAATGGTTGCGATGAGTCTTGTCTTGCTAATAAGTCTCTGCTTTAATCCCTATACTACAATTATGATTTTAGGCATTTTTATAGTTCTTATCTTGAGTATCTTGTTACCCAATTTTCGCTGTTTAAGAAAATAAAGAGAAGTAATCGTCTGATTACTTCTTTTTGTCCGTTCGTGCATTCGTGGCAGAAGGATATTTTTGTTCTTGAATTTAATATGCTAGATGTGTATAATGATGTCATAGCGAACTATCAAAAGAGGTCGTTGCTCATGACAACACAAACAATTAACCAATTTAATTCACTTGCTCGACCTAATCTTGCTACAGGTTATAGGAGGTAATCTAGATGACAAAAAGCAATAACACGCAAATTACGGATATCTTAAACAATATCTATAATCTGATTGTAAATCCAGAAACAACTGAAAATGAGAGAGAGTTGCTTGTCAAGTTTAAAAATGAAATAGAAGTTGGGAAGAAGGATAATGATGAACTTCTAGCAGAATTATGTAGAGCTATTCAAGTTCTAGCAGTCCGCAATCTTTCTAAAGGCAAATCACTGAGTTCTGGAGTGAGTGACTTGAGTAAGACGCTCACAGAATTCCAAGAAAAATCAGAGCGTAACTTTAATCTAGCAAGAGGATTAACATCACTCGGCAGTTTGTCTTTTAAATGATTTATCTGCTTGTGATGATTAGTAAAATGACAAAAAAGATCAACTAAACCCATTAAGTTGGATTTAGTTGATCTTTTATTGTTCTTATCTTTGGTGTCGTAATACCTAATTTTCGCTATTTAAGAAAATAAAAAGAAGTAATCGTCTGATTACTTCTTTTTGTCTCCCAAAAACAGCTTGCTAAAATAAGTGTTCTAATGATATAATACAAATATATTAATTTAATTTTATGAGGAGTATTTATGAAAAAGCGTAAGAAAATTATTCTTGGCTCCATAACGGGAGCTTTGGCCTTAGCTCTTGCTGGAGGCGGTTTTTGGGCTTATAAAACCTTTGTTCCGCAAGAAACGCCAATTGATAAGAATGCTACGGTAGCTTCTAATTTTTATCAAGCTGTTAACAAGGACTGGCTCCTAAAAGCCAAAATTCCTGCTGATTCTCCAAGCATTGATAATTTTTATACTCTAGATGAAGATATCAAAGGCAAGCTAAAGAAGGATATCAAAAATTTAGGGGAGGGCAAGGAAACGTCAGATATTACGGGAATGTCTGAGTTTATCACCTTCTACAAGGCTGCTAGTAATTACAAGCAACGTGAGAAAGATGGACTTGAACCTCTCAAACCTTATCTAAAAGAAATTGAGGATATCAAGGATGTAAATGATTTGGCCAGTAAATCTGCTAGCTTGACTGATAAAGGGATTCCTCTTCCATTTGGTTATGACGTAGGAACTAACGCAGAGAATACCAGCCAAAAACAAATCCAATTGAGTCCCCCAAGTATCTTATTGCCAGATGTGTCTATTTATAAAGACGAGGCCAGCAAGAAACAATATTTGACTCCAATTGAAACAGCCACGCAAAAAGCGTTGGAAATGCTTGGATATAGTGAAAAAAATAGTAAACGGATTGTCAAGGAAGCACTGGAGTTCGACGAAATCATTGCTAAGTACAGTCTCAGTAACGAAGAGATATCTGAAAGTAAGAATTTGGTTCACCCTAAAACAGCAGAAGAGATTAATGACTACTCTGGTTCCTTCAAATTATATGATGTCATCAAAGGTATCATGGGCCGTGATTTAAATACTATCAATGTTCCTAATACCAAGTATTTTGAGAACTATAGTAAGATCGTTAATCAGGACAATTTTTCTAAAATAAAATCATGGATATTAGTGCAAGAAGCTATGGCAGCGTCAAATTCTTTGACAGAAGATTACCGTTTGAATTTTGCATCGATTAGCATGGCTATTATGGGCACACAAAAGCCAATTTCTAAAGAAGATACAGTCTATGAGATGAGTGTCAATCTGTTTAGCGATGTCATGAGTGTCTATTATGGACGTAAATACTTTGGTGAAGAAGCCAAGACTGATGTGACAGGTATGATTGATAAAATCAAAAATGTCTATCGTGGCCGTCTCCAACAGAATGATTGGTTGACGGAAGGCACACGCAACAAGGCCATCGAAAAGTTGGATAAAATGAAGGTTTTCGTAGGTTATCAGGAAGATGTCGATCCTGGTACTAAGGAACTACATCTTGACCCTAACAAGTCCTTCTTTGAACTGTCAGAAGATATTGCCCAGTTCGGAAAACGTTATACCATTGATCATTTTGATGATCCTATTGATAAGAATAAATGGTCTGGTTCTGCTTTTGATATCAATGCCTATTACAACCCAGAAAGTAACAGTATCAACTTCCCGGCTGGTATTTTGCAAGCTCCGTTTTATGACAAAAACCAAAGTACTGAAAAGAACTATGGTGGTATCGGTGTCGTGATTGGACATGAAATTACCCATGCCTTTGACTCCAATGGAGCCGATTATGATGAGAATGGTGACATGCATAACTGGTGGACAAAAGCAGATACTAAAGCTTTCGACAAGAGGATCAAAGCCTTTGAAGACCAGTGGAATGGTTTGGAAATTTACGGGACTAAGGTAAATGGAAAACTCACAGTCACTGAGAATGTCGCAGATGCTGGTGGTCTCTCATCCACACTACAAGTTCTCAAAACAGATATGACAAAACCTAACCTCAAGGATTACTTTGAGAACTACGCAGATATCTGGAAACAAAAGGCTAGCCTACAGTACAACAAATATACCATGGTGCAAGACGTCCACGCACCAAATGAGCTACGTGTTAACCAACAACTTAAAAACCTTCCTGAGTTCTATGAGACCTACCCTCAAATCAAAGAAGGGGATGACATGTACTTGGCACCAAGCAAACGCATTAGTTTGTGGTAAGATGTGTTGCTATTTTGTAAATCAACAAGAAGAGAATTTGGAATGGAAACATCCCAGGTTCTCTTTTTATGTTGTCGTTTTGGGGAATCATTTTCTAGTGTTATAATGGTGCTATTAAGGAAAGGATTCAAGAATGAAGCATAAAAGGAATCTGATAGAAGATAATAAAAGAGGTGAGAATCAGAGCTTTCTCTACTTCCTACACGAGGAGAAACAATTTGACGTAAAGGCACTTGATGATTTGTGTCACTACATCATAGAACTGGATACAATCAGTCTCGAGGAGCTGAGAGATATCCATTATATTGAAAATCAAATACTACGCCATCTCGTGTATCATTTTGATGATAATGATTTAAGTAAGATTTCAAATCTTCCTTTTGAGTATTGGGAGCATATAGAACCCTTTGAACGTTTGGTGGAATCTTTGTATGAGGGTGATGGTGAGAAATGACAATTATCCAGGGCATAACAAAGACTTAATCGAGCGTTTAAACCAGCAGTATGGCTATGCTAAAGATGTTAAGGAATATTTTGATTTGAAGTAGATTGATGAAAGAGATTCTGTCAGGTAGCTTTACTATGTTTTAGAAAATAAAAAGAAAACACCAGAAAAATTGATTTCTGGTGTTTTTGAATACATTTTGGCAAAAATGAGGTATTTTTCAAATGCTTACAGTTGTTAGTTTGATGTTAATCCTTTTTCTCTGTAGCTACGCCATTTTCGTCAATAATATAGGTTTTTCCATCTTTTTCAAGCGTAGTGTTAGTGGTAATTGGAGAACCTTTTGAGTATGGACTAACTGATATCGGCATTTCAAAATGATAAAGTTTACCATCAAACTCTGCCCATTCGCCACTAAAAGGAGTAGTCATATAAATTTCAGGGTTGAAATAATAAAGTCTATTATCTTCTAACCGAATGACACCTGTTTTTACAACTCCATTTTCATCAGAGATACAGAAACCATTCCAAGAGGTCGAGGTGTCTGTAGCTGTATTCCTTAGAAGTCGTCCTTTAGGGCCAAAAAGATAGGTCTTTTCATTGATATTTTTTAGATATGTTCGGTTTTCAGCTCCCCATGGTGGGCTGATATAGTAGGTTTCATTATTATGAGTAACCCATCCGAACTGTAGATGACCGTCTTTATCAGCATAATAGTAATTGTAGTTGCCGTCAATATCATTAGAAAGCATACTACCGTCTTTTTTGAAGAAATAATCGAAATCACCTATCTTGTATCTATCATTTCGAACTTGATAGCCATCTTCTTTAAAATAAACACGTTTACCGTCAATAGTTGCCCAACCAAATATCTGGCTTCCATCCTCGCCAAAATAAGTATATTCTTTAGAAAAGTAATCGCCTGTTTCATGGAATTTATTTACGAACATAGCACCAGTATCGTTATCGAAGAAATAGTACTTTCCATCAAGCAGAAGTCGTTTTCCTTTGGCTTGTTTTCCAGTTGGATCAAAGTAGTATTTTTGATGATTAATAATTTGAAGTCCTGTGGCTAACTGTCCGTTTTCTTTAATATAAGCCCAATCACCATCTTTATCTTGAATAAATTGTCCAGGTTTGTTCATAGTTACATAACCATTTTGGTCAATGACATAACGAATACCATTAAGTTCAAGTGTTCGGTTAGTCCACATAGCTCCGCTGTCTCTATCGAAATAATGTGTTTGACCGTCAATTTCGACAAGTCGTCCCTTAGCTTGTTTGCCCTCTTTATCAAAGTATAGAGTGACATTATCTATTGAATGGAGTCCGGTGACAGCTTTTCCCTCGTTATCAAAGTAGTACCAATTCCATGCATCATCGTGTTCGAAACGATTTGTTAGTTTAGTTTCGGTCGCTACTCCTTTATCATCAATGAGGTAGGCTTTTTTATTGTAAACTAAGGTCTTGGAAACTGTAAGAGGGGAAGTTTCGGAAAGCGAACTTGTTCTATTGAAAGCATAGAATTTATTGTCACTTTGAATTACAGTTTCTTCAATCTTGGTTAAATCTGTGTTTTCTGGAAGTAGATGTCCGATGTAAAAATCATTGTTTTCATCAAGATAGTATAGATTACCAAAATCATCATCAATAATACGTTTAATCTTATCGGTCTTTGTTTGTACTCCGTGGTTAATAATGTCTACTTCTTCTCTGACGGTATAGGTTCGGCTTCTTCCAGATTTGTAAGTTCTGTTTATGCTAGGTTCTAAGTGGTATAGCTTACCATCAATCGTTTTCCATGTAGGTGTTGTAACTGTAACCATTTGGGGGATATATCTTTCATGGTAAATATCTCCTTTATTTTCAAAATAATAGAGTTTACCATTATTTGCAGTGCTAACACCAGTAAGTACCCTCCCATCCTTATCTGTACCTACGATGCCATGGTAGTAAGTATAATCATCCATATACTGACGTACGAGTAAAGGTCCGAGATAGTTTTTCAGAAGTTTACCTTCAAAATAATAATAATCCTTACCACCTTTTGTGACAATAGCAGTGACTGCTGAACCAGAATTTGAAAAATAGTAGTCATCACCATTAATATGATGTTCTCCGGTTAGTACTTGACCAAATTTATTGGAGCGATAACTAGTATTTAAAGTTCCAGCAAAGACACGTAATGACTGAATATAAAAGGCATCTTTTACCAATTTTCCATGATTGTCAAAGAGGTATTTTTGTCCTTTGAAGGTAGTAAGAGCATTTTCAACTCGACCAGTATGATCAAAATAATAAAGTTGATCGCCAACTCGATGCCATCCATAGTAACGTCGACCATCAGAACCATAATAGATGTTATACGTTTTTTCAAATGGTTCCCATCTTCTGATTTCAATAGACCAAGTATGCCAATAGTTGGTTTTTACAGCACCTGAATAGTGACTAAAATAGTAATGGAAGCCGTCTATGATTCTTTCGCCATCTTTCGCTTGACGACCTTCTTCATCAAAGTAAAGAGTTACTCCATCTACATTTTGCCATCCTCTTAGTTTCTCTCCTGTTGCGGTGTAATAATACCAGTTGCCTGAGGAATCCTCTTCGAAATGGCCACCAGAAACAAGTGGACGTTGAGGAAGTTTCTGTTCAGTTTCAATCAAAAGTCCATTAGCTTCTGCGTGGTAAGTTTTTCCATTAATAGTGATGTCGGTATTTATGACCTTATGACCACTATCCTTATCAAAGTAATAGGGTTCGATACCTATTGTAACGATTTCACCCTTGGCCTGAACACCGTCTGGGTAGAAATACATGTCGAAGCCATCTATAGTCTGTTCGCCTGTTAGAAGTTTCCCTTCTTTATCACTATAGTACCAGTTGCCGTCGTCATCCGACCAAAAACGGTCACGAACCAATTGGCCAGTATCTTTTTGAAAATAATAGGAATTTCCATCTAGTACGACAAAGGCATCTTTAGCTTGGACACCATTAGGGTAAAAGTAGAGTGGTATATTGTCAATAACTTGTTTACCGATAAGTGCTTTCCCATCTTGGCCTAAGTAGTACCAATTTCCATTCTTATCAGATGCAAAAGCATTACGGGTAAGTTGTCCACTATCTTTCTCAAAGTGATATGTTGATCCATTAACGTGACGGGTGTCTCCTTTGACTTGCTTACCATCGGCATCGAAGTAGACATTCACATTATCAATATTTTGCATACCAGTAAGTGCTTTCCCATCCTTAATATAGTACCAGTTGCCCTGATCATCGCTAGTGTAATGACCGCCGGATATTACGGGACTTTCTTCTACTTCATGGGCTGCATTTGTTTCAGAATGTGATGTTTCAGAGCTTACGACTTCACTGCTAGTAACAGTAGAGACTTCCGAACGAAGAGCTTGTTGAGAGTTAATTTCAGAAGTACCTATGTCTGAAGTAGCTGCATCAGTGACACTTTGTTTAGATTCAGTAGAAGTAGTTTCAGTGATGATTTCTCTTGTGTTTGGTGTGACAAAAGATTTGTCTTCCTCTGCTTTAGTGGTGATTTCATTAGTTGACGAGCTTATGACATCGGTTGCATTTTCTTCTATGCTGTTTTCAACCGTTGGTTCTGAGGTGGGGTGAGTCTGTTCAGCTGCGGACACATAGCCCAAGCTTGCAAAACTAAGTCCTAGAGCTAGACCAGTTACTGCAATGGTTACCCATTGCTTTTTTACTTTGTGAAGTTTAAAGTATACTTTCTTTTCCATGATAATGCTCCTTTCATTAAACTGAACAATGTTAGCAAGGATATGGTTAACTCATGAGTAAAATTAAGGTAATATTATAGTTCTATTGCTTACATATCAAGTTTATCATCACATTTTAATAAAATCAAAGAATTGTGTAAGCGTTTTTATTTTTTGTATAAACTCTTTCCAACTCTACTCTAAACAAAACTGATAGTATATGAATGATAAACTTTCATTAAAGAGAGTTAATGATGTATTTGCTTTAAGTTAGCAGCGGATAGATCCTTGAGTAGGGTATTTTTGATATTCATAATATGCTATCCACTGATTTTAGAACGCCACCAAAAAAGCCACTGGTATACAAAACCAATGGCTTTCAACAATTTATTTCTTCTTCCCTAGTACAAAATAGCGGCTAGGGATTTGTTGTGTCAAACTGACGGCGATGGCGATGGTAAAGGAGGCCAGGAAACAAGCTCGTAGGAAGCTGAGGCCTAGGTCTGCATTTCCGATTA
The DNA here is from genome assembly GCF_016648815.1 of Streptococcus sp. 9.1. Lineage (NCBI taxonomy): Bacteria > Bacillati > Bacillota > Bacilli > Lactobacillales > Streptococcaceae > Streptococcus > Streptococcus sp. 9.1. Next base: position 41,787 of record NZ_JACLQS010000011.1, read on the forward strand.
AGAGGAAGTAGACCGCACGGTAGAAGCTCATCCCTGGGATGAGTGGGAACATGCTTGAGGCTAGGAAGACTGTAGCTGGACATCTACGGTAGTGGGCCAAAAAGCGTGAGGTGATAGTGACTAATAGGGCTGGGAAGAGGATGGCGAGGACCTCGTGATGGGTATTGTTCCAAATCAAGAGGTAGAGGAGCCATGAGCCGGCACCTAGGGTCCCAAGGTCTAAGAAGTATTTCTTAGGCACTCGGTAAAGCACGGAGAAGGCTGCTGTCCCAAGTCCTGCCATGAAGGTCTGAATCAAGACCCCCAGCCATGAGGTTGACGGTGTTGAGAATATGCCTGATAACTGTTCCGCAAAGGGGAGGATGGAAATCATGGCAAGAACACCGACAGAGATAGATAGACAAGTGGAGACCCCTGACAACATCAGGGCCAGACCGCTATAGTAGTTGTTCTGGGTGAATTCTCGAATGGCATTTACAAAGTAAGCCCCAGGAATCAAAATCATCAAGGTGCCCAGAATAATCACGCTACGATGTTGCCCGATACCCAAATAATAGAGAATGTTAGCTGATAAAGCGGCAATGGCACTAGAAAGGATAATCTGCAAGAAACTGGTATGAATAAAACGGGAAAAGAGTTGCATGCCAATCCCTACAAAAACTCCCGATATAGCCGCAGCAGTTCCATCAATCCAGCTACTTCCAAGGGCTAGTGAGAAGCTCCCTGCACCAATGACACAGGCTATAATATCCTCTAAAGGACGATAGAAAGTCTTCTGCTCAATGGTTTTCAGCTTTTGGAAAATGCTAGATACAGGCTGATTTGGCTGTTCTGCCAGTTCTCGAGACAGGCGGTTTACTTCCTCTAGTTTACCTAGATGGATAGACGGGACTGAGGTAGCTAGGACACGAGACTCTTTAAGACCTGAGCGGTTGAGTCCAGAAATCATGACTCCTCGATTGACCACATAAGTGGAGAAGTCTCTGATACCAAGAGACTTGGCCATGTGTCCCATGGTGTCCTCGATACGGTAAATCTCAGCACCGCTCTCCATAAGGACACGGCCTGCCTGAAGGACGGCATCCATTTCATTTTTGGTTTCTATTTCTGTCTCTCTTGGAAAATCGATGGTCATTTGAACCTCCTTAGCGCTTAATTCGTCATTCCATTATAAGGCTTGAATGGTGGTTTTTCAATAGCTTTGACGACTAAAATAGGACTTTCTATGAGATTTTTCTTCTACTTAATGATAGGGGGCAGGAAAATGGGGGGGCTTGCCTTTTGCCTTGCTATTGGTAGAGGCAAATGCTACAATTAAATTATAAAATGTATGCGTTTACATATTTTTACGCTACCTTTCTCAAAAAGCGTTTAAGTCCTTTATTTATAGGGGTCTTAGCAATTAAAGAAGGGAACAAATGTAAGTGCAAATAGATGATACCTTTGAAAAGGAGGCAGTTCCATGAAAAAAATTATCAATAAACCTGAAAATGTTGTGACAGAGATGCTAGATGGTTTGGCTTATGTTCACAGTGATTTGGTGCATCGTGTTGACGGCTTTGACATCATTGTAAGAAATGAGCAGGCTGCTGGTCAAGTTGGTCTCATTTCTGGTGGCGGAAGTGGTCATGAGCCAGCTCACGCTGGTTTTGTAGGTGATGGTATGCTTTCAGCAGCCATCGCAGGTGCAGTATTTACGTCACCAACGCCTGATCAAATTTTGGAAGCTATCAAGGAAGCAGATCAAGGGGCTGGTGTCTTCATGGTTGTTAAAAATTATTCTGGGGACATCATGAATTTTGAGATGGCTCAAGAATTGGCTGAAATGGAAGGTATCGAGGTTGCCAGTGTCGTTGTGGACGACGATATTGCTGTGGAAAATAGCCTCTATACTCAAGGTCGTCGTGGGGTTGCAGGTACCATTTTCGTGCATAAGATCCTAGGTCATGCGGCTCGCGAAGGTAAGTCTCTGGCTGAAATCAAAGACTTGGCTGACAAGATTGTTCCTAATATCCACACTATTGGTTTGGCCCTTAGCGGTGCGACAGTTCCTGAGGTCGGCAAGCCTGGTTTTGTCCTAGCAGAGGATGAAATAGAGTACGGTATTGGTATCCATGGTGAACCAGGCTATCGCAAGGAGTCTATGCAACCTTCTCGACAGTTAGCTGAAGAATTGACAGGGAAGCTCCTTGAAGCCTTTGAGGCTAAGTCAGGCGAACGCTATGCCCTTCTCATCAATGGTATGGGTGCGACACCTCTCATGGAGCAGTATGTCTTTGCTAATGATGTAGCAAGCATTCTTGGAGATGCCGGACTAGATGTGGCATATAAAAAATTAGGTAATTACATGACATCTATTGATATGGCAGGCCTCTCATTGACTCTGATGAAGATTGAAGATGAGGCTTGGCTTGAGGCTTTGGAGAGTCCAGTTAAGACTATTGCTTGGTAGTCTGACGTGAGAACTAGAAATTAGGTATATTATGGATAAAACAGTTGCAGTAAAATGGATGCAAGGCTTTAACCAAAAAGTTGAAGCAGAAAAAGACCACTTGTCTGAATTAGACGGTCCTATTGGAGATGGTGATCATGGTGCTAACTTGGCGCGTGGTATGGCGGCAGCCATTGAGGCTATTAAGAGCACGGAACCACAAAGTGCAGCAGAAGTGTTTAAGGCAGTCTCAATGGCCTTGATTAGCAAGGTTGGTGGTGCCTCAGGTCCGCTCTATGGGTCTGCCTTTATGGGCATGATGAAGGCTGAACAAGCTGGTCAAGATTTGGCAGGAGTGCTTGAGGCAGGTCTCGAGATGATTAAAAAACGTGGTCATGCACAAGTTGGTGAAAAGACCATGGTGGATGTTTGGCACCCAGTTGTTGAAGCTGTCAAACAAGGTCAATTAACCAATGACCTTATTGATCAAGCTGTTCTTTCAACCAAGGAAGTTGTGGCTACCAAGGGGCGTGCCTCTTATGTAGGTGAGCGTTCTATTGGTCACATTGATCCAGGCTCTTATTCGTCTGGTCTACTCTTCAAAGCCTTGCTAGAAGCGGAGGGCTAGGATATGCCAGAACTTGGAATTGTGATTGTGTCCCACTCTGCGGATATTGCTAAAGGTTTGGTGAGCCTGATTCGTGAAGTCGCTCCAGATATCCCTTTGACGGCTACAGGTGGTCTGGAAGATGGTGGCTTGGGATCTAGTTTTGACCATGTCCAAGTGGCTGTGGACAGTCAGCCCGCCAACCGACTCTTGGCCTTTTACGACCTAGGCAGTTCCCGTATGAATTTGGAAATGCTTGAGGAATTTTCAGACAAGGAAATCCTTATTCAACAGGTACCTCTCATTGAGGGGGCCTATGCGGCTGCAGCCTTGCTTCAGGCAGGAGCGAGTGAGGTTGAAATCTTATCTCAGATTAATGAATTGACCATTCAAAAATAGAAAAAGGAAAATTATGACAAATCAAATTAAGTATAACTGGGCTAGTCTTGGAACTGGCGTAATTGCCAACGAATTGGCACAAGCCTTGGAAGCTCTTGGTGGGAAACTCTATTCCGTTGCCAATCGTACCTATGACAAGGGTGTAGCCTTCGCTGAAAAATATGGCATTGAAAAGGTTTATGAAGAGATTGACCAAGTATTTGAAGATCCTGAAGTGGATATTATCTATATCTCAACGCCTCATAATACGCATATTAATTACCTTCGCAAGGCCCTCGCAGCTGGCAAGCACGTCCTCTGTGAAAAATCTATCACTCTAAACAGTGAGGAATTGACAGAAGCTATTCAACTCGCCGAAGAAAATCATGTCAAACTGGCAGAAGCCATGACCATTTTCCATATGCCTATTTATCGGAAACTTTCTGAAATCGTGGAAAGTGGTAAGTTGGGACCTCTCAAGGTTATCCAGATGAACTTCGGTTCTTATAAAGAATATGACATGACCAACCGCTTTTTCAATCGTAACTTGGCTGGTGGAGCTTTGCTTGATATCGGTGTCTATGCCCTTTCCTTTGTACGTTGGTTCATGACGTCGCAACCAACTGAGATGGTTTCACAGGTTAAATTAGCTCCAACTGGTGTTGATGAACAAGCGGGTATTCTCCTTACCAATGCAGAAGGGGAAATGGCAACGGTGACGCTAAGTCTTCATGCTAAACAACCTAAACGTGGCACCATCGCTTATGACAAGGGCTATATCGAACTCTATGAATACCCACGTGGACAAAGGGCGGTCATCACCTATACGGAAGATGGCTCACAAGAAGTCATCGAAGCAGGAGAAACCGCTAAAGCCCTCCAGTATGAGGTTCTGGATATGGAAGCAGCCGTTGCAGGAGAGAATGATTATACCTACCTCAATTACAGCCGAGATGTCATGGAACTTATGACACAACTCCGTAAAGACTGGGGTTTGACCTACCCAGAAGAAGAGTAGAAGTTTTGAAAACAGAGTAAAAAATTAGACTTATGTACTGACTCTAAATAGATATACTGTCAATTAAAGTGAGGGTTTAGCTCTGTATCCCATAGAACTAAGATCATTTAATTGATTCTATATAAATACATTTATATCAAAGGAGAAAGACTATGAGAAATTTTGCAAGTCCGTCACGTTACATTCAAGGTGAAAATGCCTTATTTGAAAATGCAAAAACCATTTTGGAACTAGGAAGTCATCCTGTACTATTGTGTGATTCAGTAGTTTATGACATTGTGGGTCAACGTTTCGAAGAATACCTCGTTCAAAATGGACTTACAGTTGTTCCAGTCTTCTTTAATGGTGAAGCTTCAGATAATGAAATTAATCGTGTGGTAAGTTTGGCCAAAGAAAAGGGCTGTAATTTAGTCATTGGTTTAGGTGGTGGTAAGACTATTGATAGTGCTAAAGCCATCGCAGATCTTCTTAAATCACCAGTAGTGATTGCTCCTACCATTGCATCTACAGATGCTCCGGTTTCAGCCTTGTCTGTTATCTATACGGACGAGGGTGCGTTTGAACGCTACATCTTTTATTCTAAGAACCCAGAATTGGTTTTGGTTGATAGTAAGGTTATCTCTCAAGCGCCAAAACGCTTGCTCGCTTCTGGTATCGCAGATGGCTTAGCAACTTGGGTAGAAGCTCGAGCAGTTATGCAGGCTAATGGAAAAACCATGCTAGGCAAACACCAAACACTTGCTGGTGTTGCCATTGCTGAACGCTGTGAAGAAATCCTTTTTGCAGATGGTTTACAAGCCATGGCCGCCTGTGAAGCAAAAGTTGTAACGCCTGCCCTTGAAAACATCATTGAAGCCAATACCCTTCTCAGTGGTATCGGATTTGAAAGTGGTGGCTTGGCTGCGGCTCACGCCATCCATAATGGTTTCACAGCCCTCACTGGCGATATTCACCATTTGACTCATGGTGAAAAAGTAGCTTACGGAACTCTTGTACAATTGTTCCTAGAAAATCGTCCAAAAGAAGTTTTGGATAAATACATTCGTTTCTATCAACAAATTGGCATGCCAACCACTCTTAAAGAAATGCATCTTGAAAATGCAAGTTACGAAGATCTTCTCAAGGTTGGTCAACAAGCAACAATTGAAGGAGAAACTATCCATCAAATGCCATTTGAAGTGAAAGCATCTGATATTGCGCAAGCCATCGTTGCTGTAGATGCTTATGTTCATGGATTAGCCTAAGTAAATTTGGTCTTTTGTAGGGAAAGTGCCACCATTCCCGTATAGGAATATTATCCCCCTCAGGCACTTATCCCAACAGGATAGACAAATTGTTATAGGAAAGGGTTCAGTTCTGTATTAGATAGGACTGAGCCCTTTTTACTATTTAAAAACCAATATTTCCAAAGTCCCTCAAAGCGGTTTAAGAACTTTTGAAAACATAAAACATTTTCAAGAAATCTTGATTTAACAGTCATTTCCCTTGTGTAAGCGTTTCAAAAGGTGTATACTATAAATGAAAAGATAGGAAAAGGAGATGACTAGTGGCTAGTATTACAATAGAAGCGAGCAAGGTAGCTAGAAAGAGTCCTATTCGCGTAGACAGTAGTCTTGTGGGGACAGTTTCTGGAGTGGAAGACGTGAGCGTTTCCCTACCATCGTCGAAAGCTCGTTTGAGTGTCGGAAAGTTGGGTTACAGGTCTAACACCATTACTGTCGAGGACGGACAAACCGTTCGTGTTACTAGCAATTTTCTAAATCGTTTCATAGCGATAGCGCCATTGTTACTCTATCTTGTTGGAGGCCGTTACCTCCCACTTGTTGCTGTCCTATCTACTATAATTTTGCTTTTTAGCTTACCTTTTCTCAAGTTAGAAATCGTAGGCTGATTAGAATCGGGAGTGGCTTAGCCCTCTGTTTGATACCTTTAACTCACTTTTTCATAATAATGCTAGGCCACTCCCTTTTCATTGGGAACGGGTCGAGACGAAAGAGTGGGTTATCAAAAAGGGAACTCGATAGAGCTTCCCTTTTTTCTTTCTCCAGCTAAAGTGATTTCGAAAAGACCCCAGTTGATAAAACTGAGGTCTTTCTTGTTTTAAATCATGAATTACTTACGGTACAATTTGTCGTATTGATAGTAAGGATCGAAGGTCACATTGATACCGAGCTTACGAAGAACATTTTTGTCTTCATCGGTAAGAATGATTGTTGAGTGAGCTTCAGAACCTTTGAGGTTACCAAGTTCCTCCATGGCACGCGCCGCATCCGCATTGTTGGCAGCAGTAATGGCCAAGGCGATAAGGATTTCGTTGGAGTGGAGACGAGGATTACGGCTACCCAGATGGTTAATTTTCAGACCTTGGATAGGTTTAACCACTTCAGGCTCGATAAGTTTAGTATCCTTATCAATACCTGCAGAAGTCTTGATAGCATTAATCAAAGCAGCTGCAGTTGGACCAAAGAGTTCTGAATTCTTACCAGTTACGATTTGACCATTTGGCAATTCGAGGGCAAGAGCAGAACCACCTGTTTCTTCAGCCTTAGCGCGTGCTGCAACAACCACTTGGCGATCTTCAGGAGTAATACCAAGATCATTCATGAGCAACTCAATCTTCTTGACAGCAGTCTCAGGAACACGTTCATTTTTAAAATCAAGAACGGTTTGATAGTAGCGACGGATGATCTCTTGTTTGGAAGCTTCTTTGGCTGCCTCATCATCCGTAATGGCAAAACCAACCATGTTAACACCCATATCTGTAGGTGAAGCGTAAGGTGACTCACCAAGGATGCGTTCAAGCATACGTTTAAGGACTGGGAAAATCTCGATGTCACGGTTGTAGTTTACCGTAGTTTTGCCATAAGTTTCCAAGTGGAATGGGTCAATCATATTGACATCATCAAGGTCGGCAGTGGCAGCTTCATAGGCCAAGTTGACTGGGTGATGAAGTGGCAAATTCCAAACTGGGAAAGTTTCAAATTTTGCATAACCTGATTTGATGCCATTGATTTGGTCGTGGTACATGTTAGACATACATGTTGCCAATTTACCAGAACCAGGACCAGGAGCAGTAACAACGATAAGGTTACGGCTAGTCTTGATATAGTCATTTTTTCCCATACCTTCAGGAGAAATGATATGGTTCATATCCGTTGGATAGCCCTTGATTGGGTAGTGGATGTAAGATGTGATGCCATTTTTTTCCAATTGGTTACGGAAAGCATCGGCTGCAGGTTGACCTGAATACTGCGTAATAACAACAGAACCCACATAGATATTGAGCTCGTTGAATTTATCAATCAGACGAAGGACCTCTTGGTCGTAGGAAATGCCAAGGTCACCACGAGCCTTAGAGTGCTCGATATTGCTAGCATTGATGGCGATAACCACTTCAACCTGATCTTTAAGCTCTTGAAGGAGCTTGATTTTATTGTCAGGCTCATAACCAGGAAGGACACGAGCAGCGTGGAAATCCTCCAACATTTTACCACCAAACTCCAAGTAGAGTTTCCCGTCAAACTGGTTAATACGCTCCAAAATATGGTCGCGTTGCAGATTCAAATACTGTTCAGAACTAAAAGCTTGTTTCTTCATAAATAAAAATACCTCTGAGAAAAATTATATCAAATGCCTGAGGTAAATGCTATTAGCGAAAGTCGATTTGTTGGAGAAAAAGAGTTTAAAGTCAATCATGATTAGAATATTTAATTTCATAAAGGTTTCACATTTGTCGTCTATAATTAGAATAAGAAATTAAAGCATCCTCACTTATCTTTGGTATAGCTGAGGGCTAATGTCTTAAATGGAGGTGGAAGATGGTTCTCTTACAACAGGCAACTGCTTATATTTTTCGCAAAAAAACGCGGAATTTTATACTTTTTCTCATTTTATTTTTGATATTATCTTGCTTGTATTTTTGTTTCTCTCTTATGCAAGTTGGTGGAGGAATGAAAGCACAAATCAGGAAGTCAAGTGGGGCAAGTTTTGCTCTGGTAAGTAAAGAAAGAGGCAGTGCATTTTCCTGGAAAGAGGGGGAAAAGATTAGTCATCTATCTGATGTGATGACAACGATACCTGAATATATAAGCCCAGTGCGACTTATCGATAAGAAGGTCGTTACAGGAAAACAAACGGTGGAACGTGATGATCTTCATAATGAGGCTAATCAAGCCTTGGGAGCCACTTTTACTAAGGAAACAGGCCAAAGTGTTGATTTTAGGAGTGGTGCTTTTCAACTCCTTAAGGGGAAGCACATATCTGCTAAAGGGCAAATTATGATTCATGAATCGCTTGCTAGGAAAAATAAGCTAAGCGTCGGAGACAAGCTGACCTTGTCCAATTTTCAGGTGACTGAAAATAGAGCTAAGAAAATGAGCTTTGATATCGTTGGTATTTTTTCTGGCAAGAAGGAGGAGACATTTACTGGAATGTCCTCAGATTTAAGTGAAAATCAAGTCTTCCTCCATTATGAGGACGCTAGCCAACTGCTTAATTTGACTGATAAGTTAGTGACAAAATTATCCTTTGGTATTAAGAATCCAGATAGAATCGACCAAGTCATTAAACAAGTGAAACAATTAGATATCGATTGGTATCGTCTACGTTTGGACGAGGACCGAAAAGCTTTTGACTCCTTGAAGGAATCGTCTCAAGCGCTACAAGGAATCGTCAGAACGATGTTGATTAGTTTAATTGTTACAGGAGTAGGTATCCTCTCGTTTTTAATGGCACTATGGACGCGTGAGCGAAATCATGAGATAGGTATTCTTTTAGCAATTGGGAAGAGCAAGGGACGCATTTTTGTTCAATTTCTTGTGGAGATATTGTTGGTGTCGCTTATGTCTTTGCTACCGGCCATTGCTATTGGACGGCTACTAAGTCGACTGTTTTTGCAAGAATTTTTAGGACAGCAAGGACAGCAGCAGGCTCTTCAGTTATTAGATCAAATTCCTCAGGGACTACCTTTAGGGCTATCTTATCTCTGTCTTCTAGTCTTGGTAATATCATCGCTCGGTGTGACAACAGGTCTCATTTGGCGCAAAACACCAAAAGAAATCTTATCTAATATGAGTTAAGGAGAAAGGAACACTATGTTAGAACTCAAAGATGTTACGTATAGTTATCAAAGTAAAAGTGAAGCTATCCTCTCGAAGGTGAGTTATCGTTTCGAGAAAGGTAAGTTTTATAGTATTATTGGGCAATCTGGAGCGGGAAAATCGACCTTACTTTCACTTTTGGCAGGTCTTGATTATCCCAAGAAGGGGCAGGTCTTGTTTAACGGAGAAAATATCAAGAAAAAAGGCTCCAGTTATCACTGTAGACACCATGTTGCGCTTGTTTTTCAAAATTACAATCTTATTGATTATCTTACACCTTTAGAGAATGTACGACTTGTAAATAAAAATGCCGATAAGAAGATACTTTCTGAATTGGGATTAGATGAAAAGCAAATTAATCGAAATGTCCTGCAACTTTCAGGTGGGCAACAACAACGTGTAGCTATTGCGAGGGCTTTGGTTTCAGAGGCTCCGATTATCTTGGCAGATGAACCGACAGGAAATCTAGACGAGGAAACTGCCAAGGATATTATTGCTATCCTTAAAAGAATGGCCTTAGATCGCCAAAAATGTGTCATAGTTGTCACGCACAGTAAGGAAGTTGCTCAGGCATCTGATGTGGTTTTAGAGTTGAAGAAGCAACAACTCATAGAAAAGAAAAAATAAAGAAAGGACTCTTATGTTTCGAAACGCTTTTGCATATATTACACGAAAATGGTCAAAGTCACTATTACTGTTAACTATTATTCTTTTGATGAGTACTCTTAGTTTGTTAGGACTTGCTATGCGAAGTGCAACCCAAGAAGCTGCATCCAAGAGTCTAGGGGCAATTACCAATAGTTTTTCAATGCAGATTAATCGTAACACGAATCCTGGAACTCCTCGAGGGGCTGGAAATCTTAAGGGAGAAGATATTAAAAAGATTAGTGAGACTAAAGGAATTGTTTCGACTATTAAACGGATAAATGGTATTGGTGATTTACTAGATTATGAGATTATTGAAACAGAGCAAACGCTACAAAATCAATCGCCAGAACGTGCTAAAAATTTTAAGTCTACCTTGATGTTGACAGGAGTCAATGACTCATCAAAAGAAGATAAATTTGTTTCAGGTGCTTATAAACTAGTTGAAGGAGAACATCTAACCGATAAGGACCATAATCAAATCTTGATGCACGAAGGTTTAGCTAAAAAGAATGGTCTTAATGTAGGAGATAAAGTAAAACTTAAATCTAATCTCTATGATGCTGATAACGAAAAAAGGGCTGATGAAACAGTAGAAGTGACTATCAAAGGTTTATTTTCTGGTCAAAATCAAGCTGCCGTTACCTATGCTCAGGAGTTGTATGAAAACACCCTCATCACTGATCTAGACACAGCTGCAAAACTCTATGGTAATACCGTAGAAACTGCCACTTATGAGGATGCCACTTTCTTTGCTAAAGGTGATCAAAATATTGATTCCTTGATAGCAAAGATTCAAAAGTTGGACATTAACTGGACCCTCTACGATCTTGTTAAGAGTTCATCAAACTACCCTGCTTTACAGGAATCTATTCTTGGGATGTATCGTGTGGCAAATCGTATGTTTATTGGAAGTCTCATTTTTACAAGTTTATTGCTAACCCTTCTGTTGATTTTATGGTTAAATGCTCGTCGTAGAGAAGTTGGTATCTTTTTGGCCTTGGGACTTAAAAAGACACAGGTTGCGGGTCAATTTTTAATGGAATTACTGATGATTGCCTTACCAGCCTTTCTTTTATCATATGGTTTAGCGAGTTTCTTTGCCGAAAAAGTTGGTAAAACAGTCCTTTCCAATGTTACGGAAGGTATCAATAAGCAAATGACAAAAGAATCTCTAGCTGCAAATCTCGGTGGAGGGGCTGAGGCAGAGAGCTTCAGTAAGACTCTGACTCAGATTCATATGACAGTCCAACCTAAGCAACTTTTGGTAGTCATTCTAGTCGGTGGCTTTATCTTAAGCTTGGTATCCTTGATTTCTTCTCGCTGGCTTCTTCACAAGAAACCCAAAGACCTCTTAGTTGATGTTGAATGATAAGTTTGCTGCACCTATAAAAAGCGGTATAATGAAAGAAAGCGACTATATATAGATGAAAAGGATAATGTATGAAGATACTAATCGTAGAAGATGAGGTCCTGATTCGAGAAGGGATGAGTGACTATCTCATGGAATGTGGCTATGAGGTCTTTGAAGCAGGCGATGGGCAGGAGGCCCTGGATCTCTTTCACAGAGAGACGCCAGATCTAGTCTTACTGGATATCCAGCTTCCTATCCTCAATGGCTTGGAAGTCCTCAAGACTATTCGGAAGACTAGCTCAGTCCCTGTCCTCATACTGACGGCCTTCCATGACGAGGACTATAAGTTGACGGCCTTTGGAGAGTTGGCAGATGGCTATCTGGAAAAACCCTTCTCCTTGTCCCTCTTGAAGGTCCGTATCGAAGCTATTTTTAAAAAGCTTCAACCTTCCCGGGTCTTCACCTATGGAGAGGCACGGGTGGATTTTGAGAGTTACACAGCCAGCCTAGCAGGCCAAGCCATTTCCATGAATGCCAAGGAGTTGGAAATTTTGGAATACTTGCTCCAGCATGAAGGCAAGGCCCGGACCCGCTCTCAGATCCTCGATGCCGTCTGGAAGGAGACGGAGGAGATTCCATTTGACCGGGTGATTGATGTCTATATCAAGGAACTACGAAAAAAACTAGAGCTGGACTGTATCGTCACGGTGCGCAATGTCGGCTATAAATTGGAGAGACCATGACCAAACGGAGTATCTTTGCAAAGATCTTTCTGATCACCTTTGCCCTTTTCAGTAGCTTAGTCATCCTTCTACACGCTTCGGTTTACTTTATTTTCCCGTCGACCTATATCGAGTCTCAGCGCCAGACGATTTTGAAGAAATCACAGGCCCTGGCCAAGAGTTTCCAAGGTCAGGAAGAAGGGACCATTGAGTCCGTCATCGACCTTTATTCCAAGACCAATGATATCAAGGTCTCGATCAAGGGCAAGGAAAAACAGAATGCCCTAGAGGTCAAGGATGACCTGCTCGTGAACCCTGACAGCCAGAATAATTCTCTGGTCATTGAAGAGCGAAAGATCCAGACAAAAGAGGGAAAGAACTTGACCTTGCAATTCTTAGCAACCGTCGATTCCCAAAAGGAAGCGCGGGACATCAGTCTGGGCTTTCTCCCCTATAGTCTCCTTGCTTCCTTTGTCCTGTCAGTGATTGCCTCCTATCTCTATGCCCGCCTGATTTCTGCTCCGATCCTTGAGATCAAGCAGATGACCAAGCGGATGAAGCGCTTGGATCGGACAGCCAGTCTTCCTATTCACTCTCAGGATGAGATCGGCGTTCTCAAGCAACAGATCAACGACCTCTATCACCATCTCCTAGAAGTAATCGACAATCTAGAGCAGCAGAAACAGGAAAATCTGAAGTTGGAGCAGATGAAGGTGGAATTCCTACGGGGGGCCTCGCATGAGCTCAAGACACCTCTAGCCAGCTTGAAGATTATTCTAGAAAATATGCGGGATAAGATTGGCCGCTACAAGGATCGGGACCGCTACCTGTCGGTCTCTCTCGATATCGTCGATGAGATGAATCAGATCGTCCTAGAAATCCTGTCCCTGTCCTCTGTCCAGGAATTGGCTGGTGACAAGGAGTGGATTCAGTTAGATGATGTGGTAAATCGCATACTCACTCAAAATCAAGTGTTGATTGAGAATCGCTCCCTATCAATTGACAATTATCTTTCGGCAACTAGTATTTTCATGAATTTACCTATTTTGAAATTGGTTCTCTCAAATATCATCAGTAATGCAGTCAAGCATTCTGATAAGGGTGGAGTGATTCGAATAGGTTTAGAAAATGAAGGAACTGATTTTGTCATTGAAAATACGAGTGTATCTAAAGAAAATATTTCAACTAAAGCTCAGTCTAAGAAAGAAGGAGGATTAGGACTTTTTGTGGTCAAATACCTTCTAGAACATGAGGAACTTAGCTATAGATTTGAGGAAAGTTCTACGGGGAGGCGCTTTGTTATGGTCTTGCCCAAAAAGTAAAAAGCGATGGTTAAGGTATTAACCATCGTTTTTTTTGTATTATGTGACTTTAAGTCCGTTTCGCTCCGAAGGTGCGAAACAGATAAACCACCCGCTATGCGGGTGCGCATCGAAGG
>NZ_JACLQS010000012.1:0-54551 GCF_016648815.1 Streptococcus sp. 9.1
AGCGTCTTTAGGCGCTGGCTGGTATTATGGGCTTATAGCCCTTGATCAAACCACCCGTTAGACGGGTGGTTATGATTTTTATTATGTTTTCTTGATAGTAAGCCTCTATCGTTACAAGCTCGTTTGTGGTAAGATGAGTATAGGTCATTTATCTTAGTTCCTTTCAGACAAATGTGGTGTTTATCTGAGCCTAACATAGATGGCTTTTTCTGTCTAGCTTCGTTTTACAAATTGGGTTATTTATTCTTCATAAGATTTGAAGGGTTGATCTTTTTTAGGGTATCGTGTCGGTGTGATTGACAGTCCCATCTTGTCTTTTTCGTGTAGCAATTCAATGACTAGGGAAACCATGATCAGTACCATGATGAGTGAAAATGGAAAGGCTACGATAATCAGCGTATTTTGCAAGGCTACTAAGCCCCCTGAAAGAAGTAAGACGATGGCAATAGTCGCAAGGAGTACGCCCCAGAAGATTTTAAGGTTATTCTTTGGTTTGAGATTCCCATCATCAGAGAGCATAGCTAGCACATAGGTCGCAGAGTCTGCTGACGTGATAAAGAAGGTAATGATCAAGATGATGGCAACAACGGAGGCAATAAAACCAAATGGCAGTTGACTGAAGGTTGCAAACAAGGTCTGCTCACTTGGAAACTGTGTTAAATCTACATTTCCAAGTGATTGAACATGCGTTGAAAGTGTTCCAAAGGTAGAAAACCATAAAAAGCTTAATACAGTCGGTGCTAATAAGACGATGGATAGAAATTGTCTGATACTACGTCCTTTAGAAATTCTGGCAATAAAAACTCCCACGAATGGTGACCAAGAAATCCACCAAGCCCAATAGAAAATCGTCCAAGTATTGATCCAGTCACGATTGTATTGACCAAAGGAACCAGCACTGAAACTCATACGGAAGAAATTGGAAATATACAGTCCGATACTATCGGTCAAGGTATTAAAAATCTGGACTGTGGGACCGATGATTATGGTGATGGCGAGTAGTCCAATCGCTAAAATAAGATTGGTGTTTGATAAGATTTTTACCCCTTTTCCAAGACCAGAAAGGGCTGAAATGGTAAAGAGGATGGTTGTGATAATGATGATAATAACTTGCACAAGGGCATTGTTTGGAATACCAAAGAGGTAGTTGAGTCCCCCATTGATTTGGGCTGCCCCAAAACCAAGAGTGGTTGCCACCCCGATAACAGTAGCGACCACTGTAATCGTATCTACGATCTTACCAAGGATACCGTTTGTTTTTTTACCAAACAAGGGCTTTAAGGTAACCGATAAAAGATATTTCTCTTTTTTCCGGAAACCAAAGTAGGCGAGGGCCAGGGCGATTAAAGCATATATTGCCCAGGCATGGATGCCCCAGTGAAAGAAAGTGTAACGGAAAGCATCGGCTAAGGCTTCCTGCGACCCTGGGGTAGCTCGTACCGTTGAAATGGCATAATGGGATAAGGGCTCTGCGGCACCGTAGAAGACAAGGCCGATTCCCATTCCAGCAGAAAATATCATGGCAATCCAAGAGATAGTAGAGTGTTCAGGCACCGAATTGGGTTCCCCCAGTTTGATTTGCCCAACGGGACTAACCAGGAAAAAGCCACAAAGTAGAACGATTGACGTGACCAGTAATAAGTAAAACCAGCCAAGTTTATCTGAAATAACTTCCCTTAGTTGTTCTGACCAAACTTGGTAGCCGTCAGGCATAACAATACCAAGAAGGACGAGGATAGCCAGTAGCACAAAAGAGGTTTTTAAGACCGGCGTTAAATTTTTAGTTGACATAAAGTCTCCTTTCATTCTCTACCATTATATCAAAAATGATAAAAACTTAAAAATGAGGGGAGATTAGATAACACCCAGCTAGTTATAATTTTTAGTTGATTAACTAGAGACGTTTAAGAACCTAAATTGTCAAATTAAGTTAGACTTTTCAAGTAACTCAGAAAAACTTGGTAGGGTGATTGATAATTCAATGATTTCCTAGGAATTCTATTTCTTGAGAGTGGGACAGAAATCGGTAATTCGTTAGAATTCGATTTCGTCGTCCCACCTCCGCACAGTTGAGTAGGGCTGTAAAAGCTGATGAAATCAGTGTAGTAGAGCCCACTCAACCACTGCGTCTTTCTCGACAATCCAAAGACAAATTGAGAGGCTAGGACTTTTGTCCCAGCCTCATAATTTTGAGAAACATTCGTAAAATCCATTTGTTTCGGTAATCCATTTCGTCCTATATGTTAGTTCCTTTCAGATAAATGTGGTGTTTATCTGAGACTAGCCTAGATGGCTTTTTCTGTCTAGCTTAATTTTACAAATTTTGTTATAATAAGATTAACAAAAAAAGATAAGGAGTCATGCTATCAAAAACGAAACTAAAATTGAACGTCTTTATGATAAGAGTCGTCGCGGCTTTCTTCGTGGAATCTTTAGTCGTGCTACGATTATCTTCTTAATCATCTTACTGCAGCTTGTTGTTGTGGCCATGTCTTACTTATGGTTGCAACAATATAGGGTCCATCTTCAGGTGACAGAAGTAGTCCTTCGTATTTTGGCCATTATTTATCTCTTCCAGAGTGATATGGAATCAACAGCCGTCAATACTTGGCTCCTGCTTGTATTGCCTTTTCCTATTATCGGAACCTTGCTCTTGGCTTATACGAAACTTGATCTAGGTTACACAGGGATGAAGCGTGCTATTCAGAGCAATATTGACCGCAGTTCTGGTATTTTGAAACAAGATGATCAGGCCCTCGAAGAGCTTAAACAGCGTCACACAAGTAACTATAACTTGGTCCAATATCTCGAAAATGTGAATGGGCATTTTCCGGTATATCGTCACACGAAGACAACCTATTTCCCAAGTGGGGAAGCTAAGTTTGAGGAAATGAAGAAACAGCTCCTTAAAGCAGAGAAGTACATTTTCTTGGAATATTTCATCATTGGTGAAGGTGAAATGTGGGGTGAAATCCTAGCAATCTTGAAACAGAAGGTTCAAGAAGGGGTGGAAGTTCGAGTTCTGTATGACGGTATGAATGAATTTTCAACCTTAAGTTTCGACTATAAGAAACGTTTGCAAAATATAGGCATTCAATCTCGTGTTTTTGCCTCAGTGACGCCTTTCTTGTCTACCTATTATAATTATCGTGACCATAGAAAAATCTTGCTGATTGATGGTAAGGTTGCTTTTACAGGCGGGATTAATTTAGCTGACGAGTATATTAACAAGATTGAGCGTTTCGGTCATTGGAAAGATACTGCACTCATGCTGGAGGGGCCAGCGGTTGATACTTTCTTAGTCCTCTTTCTTCAGATGTGGACCTACTCTCATGAACTGCTAGATGTGACATCCTATATGGTTGAACATGAGGGCTTTGACACTCCTGGTTTTGTCGTACCTTACGGGGACAATCCACTTGATAAGGATAAGGTCGGTGAAAATGTCTATATTGATATTCTTAACCATGCTCGTGATTTTGTTCATATCATGACCCCTTATCTTATTTTAGATGGTGAGTTACTGCATGCTTTGAAATTTGCGGCTGAGCGTGGGGTAGACGTCAGTATCATTATGCCTGGCATTCCTGATAAAAAGTCAGTTTACTACCTAGCTAAGACCTACTACCCAACACTGCTAGCCTCTGGCGTTAAAATCTATGAGTACACACCTGGATTTATTCATGCCAAGGTCTTTGTAAGTGATAATAGTAGGGCTGTTGTAGGAACCATTAATTTAGATTACCGAAGTCTATACCATCATTTTGAGTGTGCGACCTATCTTTACAGGACGTCATCAGTGGTTGGTATTGAGGAAGATTTCCAAGCGACAATGGCCAAGTGTCATCGAGTCAGCATGACTGATGTTAAAAATCGACCATTTCACCAGAAGTGCTTGGGCTTATTGACCAGATTAGTTGCGCCATTGATGTAGTGACAAGACTTGTTATAAGAGGGTTGAGCCCTCTTTTTTTATAGTTTAAAATAAAGATAATGAAGTCGAAGGAGAAAATGATGTTAACCATTCGTCCAGCCAACTTGGCTGATGCACAAGCTATTCAGGTCATCTATGCACCCTATGTTGAGAAGACGGCCATTACCTTTGAATATGAAGTTCCCAGTGTTCAAGAATTTGAGAATCGTATCAATAAAACCCTTGAAACTTACCCTTATCTGGTCGCTGAAGAGGATGGACAAGTTCTCGGATATGCCTATGCTTCAACCTACTATGCCCGGACAGCTTATAATTGGACAACTGAATTGTCCATCTATTTGCATGAAGATGCCCGTGGTCGAGGTCTGGGAAGTCAGCTCTATGATGCTCTTGAAGAGGAACTTGAACAACGGGGCTTTTTGCGATTCTTAGCCTGTATTGCTGTTCCGAACGAGGCTAGCATTGCTATGCATGAAAAACGTGGTTATGTCCAAGTTGCTCATTTTCCAAAAGTGGGCTACAAGTTTGAGCAATGGCATGATATTGTCTGGATGCAAAAGACCTTAGATGGTCCTGTCAGGAAAATACGGTAGGAGGCTAGAAATGTCTAGTCAAAGTCGACAAATTGATTGTGTCATTTGCCCACGCCAGAATGATACTAATAATTGAAAAATCGTAGAAAAAGCTCTGAACTGTGAGCTAATTTCTTTGTACTAAAGGAGCCTATATGTCCCAAGAAATAAGTGCCCGGCTATTGCCTCAGAAGCCGTCTAAATGGGCTAAAATTCTACTTAATCGTAAGGTACCTATTTTCCTGTTTTTCTTACTAGAATTGGCCTTTCTTGTCTTTTCATATATTAGCCTACAAGAGCATTTCCCATCCATTATCTTATGGGAACACTTATTGAGTGTTTTTACCTTTTTATATTTGCTCAATCGTTCCATGGACTCCCGTTCCAAACTTTCTTGGTTGATCATCATTGCCCTCTTTCCCATTTTTGGGACCGCCTTGCTCTATTTTTCGCTAGCTGATTTTGGTGTCAGACGTTTGAAAAAGCGTCTTGTGGAAGCTACTCAGCAAACTTCCGACTATTTGGCTACCGAGCCAGAGGTTGAGGACTATCTGCCTCATAGCGATAGGCAACTGCAAAGACTGGCTTATTTTCTGGAGCATAGTCCTGCTCATTTTCCAATTTATAGAGATACTAAAGTGACTTATTTCCAACTTGGAGATGATATGCTTCCGGCCTTGTTGGAGGATCTGAAAAAGGCAGAGCGTTATATCTTTATGGAGTATTTCATCATTGATGAAGGCATCATGTGGGGAGAGATATTAGCCATCTTGGAGGAGAAGGCTAAGGCAGGACTGGACGTTCGTGTTATGTTTGATGGGATGAATGAGATGACCACCTTATCCTACGATTATATCGAGAGGTTACACAAGGTTGGTATTAAAGCTCAGACCTTCTCGCCAATTAAGCCAGTTTTATCGACCTATTACAACTATCGAGACCACCGAAAAATAACAGTGATTGATGGTCAAGTTGCTTATACTGGTGGCGTTAATATCGCTGACGAGTATGTTAATAAACGAGAACGCTTTGGCCATTGGAAGGATACGGCCCTTCGCTTAGATGGTCCAGCAGTTCAAACACTGAAAGCTCTCTTTTTGACCATGTGGACAGTGACTGGAATAGAAGATAAAACGGATATGGAGCACTATCTACAAGAAAAACCTCAACAAAGGAAGAGTTCGGGCTTTGTACTCCCTTATGGCAATTCACCGCTGACCTACCACAAGGTTGCCGAAAATGTTTATTTACATCTTCTGAATACATCAACTAATTATGTCTATATCATGACGCCTTATCTGATTTTGGATGATGAATTGGTCAGAGCCATGACCTTTGCGGCCAGACGAGGTGTTGATGTTCGGATCATTATGCCAGGGATTCCAGATAAACAGTATGCCTTTGATATTGCGACGACCTATTTTAAAGTGCTCTTGGATGCTGGCGTCCGTATTTTCCGCTATACTCCAGGTTTTGTCCATGCAAAAGTTTATGTTTCTGATGGCCAACAAGCTGTGGTAGGTACCATTAACACAGACTATCGAAGTCTCTATCAAAATTTTGAAGACGGGGTTTATCTCTACAAAAATCTGGAAGTGATTAAGATTGAACAAGATTTTGAGAAAACCCAGGCTCTCTCAGAGGAAGTCACTCTGGAAAGTTTGTTGAAAATGCCTATGGCTCATCGTCTATGTGGCTATCTCTTTTCTTTGATTGGACCTTTGATGTAAAAAAGAAGAAATCATATGGATACAAACATTCTTTTGAAATTGTTAGAAGACCAAGCTGATTCAACGAAAGTCCCAGCAATGGAAGCTTATATGAAAAATAAATTCAGCTTTCTTGGCGTTCAAAAACCAATTCTCAAAAAGATTGAAAGAGAGTTTTTTAAGCCTTTCATAAAAAATCCAATTGATTGGACTTTTGTGGAAGAGTGTTGGCAGCAACCTTACCGTGAGTTTCAATATATTGCTATGGATTATCTGGATAAAAAGAAGAAGGAGCTTAGACCTGAAGATTTTCCAAAGCTAAAGGAATTGGCTCAAACCAAATCATGGTGGGACAGTATAGATCAATTGGACCTTATCATCGGAGAGGTTACTTTTCACTATCCAGAAACCAAGAATATCATGCGCCAATGGAGTCTTGATAAGGATTTTTGGTTGAGACGTATTGCCATTGACCACCAGCTTATGCGTAAAGATTTGACAGATACTGCTCTCCTAGCAGAGGTTATCTGTAACAACTTTGGGCAGACAGAGTTTTTCATTAATAAGGCTATCGGTTGGAGTTTGCGCAATTACTCAAAGGTAAATCCTGATTGGGTTCGGGCTTTTATTGATCAACATGCTAGTCAAATGGCATCTCTTAGCATTCGTGAGGCAAGTAAGTATTTATAGAAATCAAGAGCTTGACTCTGTCGTTCAATATGCTAGAATAGAAACATGCGATGAGTCGATTGGCTCTTTGGAGCCTTTTGCGCTGAGGAGGTCTACATTAGATTGTAACGCAGGAGCGGACCTTGAGTAGTTGTGTGAACCTGCTACTCTCATCGAAAGATGCCTCCTATCCCTTACCATTTGGTAGGGGCTTTTCTTTATTCTTGGCCTTTTAACCCTTTTCAACTGGGCTTAAACGTAGTATAATAGATTCACTAAACTAAATTGATAGAAAATTCCGAAAGAGGTTTTACTATGGGATACACAGTTGCTGTTGTCGGTGCTACAGGTGCCGTCGGTGCTCAAATGATTAAAATGTTGGAAGAATCAACACTTCC
The DNA here is from genome assembly GCF_016648815.1 of Streptococcus sp. 9.1. Lineage (NCBI taxonomy): Bacteria > Bacillati > Bacillota > Bacilli > Lactobacillales > Streptococcaceae > Streptococcus > Streptococcus sp. 9.1. Next base: position 7,283 of record NZ_JACLQS010000012.1, read on the forward strand.
AATCGATAACATTCGCTACCTTGCGTCTGCTCGTTCTGCAGGCAAAGTCTTGCAATTTAAAGGCCAAGACGTGACCATCGAAGAAACGACTGAAGACGCATTTGAAGGTGTAGATATTGCACTTTTCTCAGCTGGTGGATCTACCTCTGCTAAATATGCACCATACGCCGTTAAAGCTGGTGCAGTAGTCGTTGATAATACATCATACTTCCGTCAAAACCCAGATGTACCATTGGTTGTACCTGAGGTCAATGCACATGCGCTTGATGCTCACAACGGTATTATTGCTTGCCCTAACTGTTCAACTATTCAAATGATGGTTGCCCTTGAGCCAGTTCGTCAAAAATGGGGCCTGGACCGTATCATCGTGTCAACTTACCAAGCCGTATCAGGTGCTGGTATGGGAGCAATCCTTGAAACACAACGTGAGTTGAAAGAAGTTTTGAATGATGGCGTTAACCCACGTGATGTCAAAGCTGAAATCTTGCCATGTGGTGGTGATAAGAAACACTATCCAATCGCCTTTAACGCCTTGGCTCAAATCGACGTCTTCACTGAAAATGACTACACTTACGAAGAAATGAAGATGACAAACGAAACTAAGAAAATCATGGAAGACGATAGCATTGCTGTATCAGCAACATGTGTGCGTATTCCAGTCTTGTCAGCTCACTCAGAGTCAGTCTACATTGAAACAAAAGAAGTGGCACCAATTGACGAAGTGAAAGCTGCTATTGCAGAATTCCCAGGTGCAGTCCTTGAAGACGACGTTGCTAACCAAGTCTACCCACAAGCCGTTAATGCTGTAGGTTCACGTGATACATTCGTCGGACGTATCCGTAAAGACTTGGATGCTGAAAAAGGTATCCACATGTGGGTTGTTTCAGATAACCTCCTTAAAGGTGCCGCTTGGAACTCAGTCCAAATCGCAGAAACACTTCACGAACGTGGTTTGGTTCGCTCAACTTCAGAATTGAAATTTGAATTGAAATAGGGAGCGAAACAGAAATCAGTAAGGATTTAGTGTTGTACTTGAATACTAAAATCATGCTGAATCCTATAAAGCAGAGAGACTTCTCTCTGTTTTTTGTTTATTGGCCATCAATTGAAACAGTCAGTCCTCATGTTTTCAGAAAATTGTCAACTTATCTGTCTGTCTGGTCAAAATTATGGTAAAATGGAAAGGATTAGAAAACGGTTGAAGGAGAATATTATGTCAATTGATCAATTAAGAGATGTCAAACTGATCACAGCCCTTATTACACCTTTCCACGAAGATGGATCAATCAATTATGATGTCCTTCCAGAATTGATTGAGCATCTTTTGGCTCACCATACAGAAGCTCTTCTTTTGGCGGGAACAACGGCTGAAAGTCCAACACTTACTCACGATGAGGAGTTGGAACTCTTTGCGGCTGTTCAGAAAATTGTTAATGGACGTGTGCCATTGATTGCTGGTGTCGGTACCAACGATACACGCGACTCAATCGAGTTTGCTAAAGAAGTTGCCAAATTTGGTGGTTTCGCAGCTGGTCTTGCTATCGTGCCTTACTACAACAAGCCATCACAAGAAGGTATGTACCAACACTTCAAAGCTATTGCAGATGCTTCTGATTTGCCAATTATCATCTACAACATCCCTGGTCGTGTGGTTGTTGAAATGGCTCCTGATACCATGCTTCGTTTGGCTGAACATCCAAATATTATCGGGGTTAAAGAATGTACCAGCCTTGCTAATATGGCCTACCTTATCGAACATAAACCAGAAGATTTCTTGGTTTATACCGGTGAAGATGGGGATGCCTTCCACGCTATGAACCTTGGAGCTAACGGTGTTATCTCAGTAGCCTCTCATACAAATGGTGATGAGATGCATGCCATGCTTGAAGCTATTGAAAATAGTGACCTCAAGACAGCAGCAACTATCCAACGTAAATTTATTCCTAAAGTTAACGCTCTCTTCTCAGTACCAAGTCCTGCACCTGTCAAGGCTGTTCTTAACCATCTTGGTTTTGAAGTTGGACCACTTCGTTTGCCATTGGTTGCATGTACTTCAGAAGAAGCTAAACGTATCATTAAGGTTGTCCTTGAAGAAGATGTCGAAGCAACACGTGAGACAGTTACAGGTGTCGTTCGTCCAGATTATTAAGAAAATGAAGTTGAGCAGCTTGCTCAGCTTTTTTTAGTTGAAGAGGTTAAATCTCACAAAATAAGCTGATATAGGGTCTAAAAGCAGTTTTCTATCATGAAAATTGGCTTTTTTTGATATAATTATAGTTAGTGTGCTTAAAAAGAAAGGAAGTTTCATGAATCAACTTGAACAAAAACTTGAGCAGGATTTTGGTATTGTTTTTAGCCAAAAAGACCTCTTAGAAACAGCATTTACCCATACCTCATATGCCAATGAGCACCGCCTCCTAAACATTTCACATAATGAACGTTTGGAATTTTTAGGAGACGCGGCTCTGCAATTAGTCATTTCTGTTTATCTTTACAAACGTTACCCTAACAAGCCAGAGGGAGAAATGTCTAAGATGCGCAGTACTATCGTTCGCGAAGAGAGTTTGGCAGGATTTACGAAGGCTTGCGGTTTCGAGCAGTATATCCGTCTTGGTAAAGGGGAAGAAAAATCTGGTGGACGTGAACGTGCCACTATCCTTGGTGACCTCTGGGAGGCCTTCCTCGGTGCCCTTTATTTGGATCAAGGTTTGCCTGCTGTTGAGAAATTCTTGAATCAGGTCATGATTCCTCAGGTTGAAAAGGGGAACTTTGACCGCGTAACAGACTATAAGACAGCCTTGCAAGAGCGTCTTCAGGTCAATGGTACGGTTGATATTACTTATACTGTTATCGATGAGTCTGGACCAGCTCATGCTAAAGAATTTACTATGCAGGTAGCTGTTGATGGTAAGGAACTCAGCACAGGTCTTGGAAAATCTAAGAAATTAGCTGAACAGGCAGCGGCTAAGGCTGCCCTTGAACAACTAGGAAATTAAGCATGTATTTGAAATCAATTGAAATGCAGGGCTTTAAATCCTTTGCGGATAAGACGCAAGTCGTCTTTGACAAGGGAGTAACAGCCGTTGTAGGTCCAAATGGATCGGGAAAATCAAATATTACAGAGAGTCTACGCTGGGCTTTGGGAGAATCCTCTGCCAAGAGTTTGCGTGGGGGCAAGATGCCTGATGTTATTTTTGCAGGTACAGAGGTTCGTAAGGCACTCAACTATGCGGAAGTGGCAGTTACTCTTGATAATAGTGATGGCTTTATCGTGGGTGCTGGTGAAACCATTCGTGTGGAGCGTCACATTTATCGAAACGGTGACAATGATTACTTGATTGACGGTCGTAAGGTTCGTCTACGTGATATTCATGACCTTTTCATGGACACAGGTTTAGGGCGTGATTCTTTTTCCATTATTTCCCAAGGTCGTGTTGAGGCTATTTTTAATGCTAAACCCGAAGAGCGCCGCGCTATTTTCGAAGAAGCTGCTGGCGTTCTTAAATATAAAACACGTAAGAAGGAGACCGAAAGCAAGCTTAATCAAACTCAAGATAATCTTGATCGTTTGGAAGATATCATCTACGAGCTAGATGGTCAGGTTAAACCACTTGAAAAGCAAGCAGCTACAGCCAAACGTTATTTGGAATTAGATGAGGAACGTAGACAGACTCAGCTTAACCTTTTGGTCCACGATATTGAAGTTGGTAAGTCTGAGTTGAGCCAGACTCAAGAGGATTTGGCAGAGGTCAAGGAAAAATTAACCAGCTATTATGAGGAACGTCATCGTCTAGAGACTGAAAACCAAGAGCTCAAGCAGAAACGCCATCAAATTTCAGAACAAATTTCTTCTGACCAACAAACCTTGGTGGATGTCACACGTCTTATTAGTGACTTTGAGCGCCAAATTGATCTCTATACCATGGAGAGTCAGCAACGTTCAGAGAAAAAAGAAGAAACAGAAGCTCGTCTCAGTGAGCTAGAGAGTTTGAAAGCTGAAGCTCAGGCATCTCTAGATAAGGTTAATCATCGCCAAGTCGAATTGAATGCGGAGTTGGAAACTATTGCCCAAGAGTTAGTTGCTATTCAAAAAGAACTGGAGCAATTTTCTGATGATCCAGATACGCTTATTGAACGTTTACGTGAGGACTATGTCAGTCTGATGCAGGAGGAAGCTAAGGTTTCCAACAGTTTGACTCAGGTTACTCACGACATGGATAATCAGACTCAAGCACTAGAGGCACAGGCTGAAGAATATAAACAAGCTCAGGCAGACTTGCTTTCCGCTCAGGAAGTAGCCAGCGAAGCCCAAAAAGCTTATCAAGCAGCCCAAGCCAGTCTTCAAAGCCTCCTAGCTAGCTACAAAGAAAAGGCTCAGGCTTATCAAACTATTGATAAGGACTATCAAGAGGCTCAAAAGCAGATGTTTGACCTCATGGATCACCTTAAAAGTAAAGATGCCCGTCGTCAAAGTTTAGAGTCTATCCAAAAAAATCATTCTAACTTCTTTGCAGGGGTTAAGGCTGTCCTTCAAAATGCCCAATCTATTCAAGGAATTATTGGCGCTGTCAGTGAACACTTGACCTTTGATACGCGCTATCAGACAGCTCTTGAGATTGCTATGGGAGCCAGCGGGCAAAATATTATTGTCGAGGATGAAGCGGCTGCTAAGCGCTCGATTGACTACTTGAAGCGTAATCGTCAGGGACGTGCGACCTTCTTGCCGTTGACTACTATTAAACCACGTCAACTTAATGGACAATTTGCTCAAAGTCTTGCCAATGCACCAGGCTTTATTGGTATGGCTTCCGATTTGGTTACCTATAAGGACCGCTTATCTAATATTTTCCAAAACCTCCTAGGGGTAACAGCAATCTTTGATACCATTGACAATGCTAATAAAGCGGCTCGAGCTGTTCGTTTCCAAGTGCGTATGGTCACTCTTGACGGTTCTGAAATTCGCCCTGGTGGTGCCTTTGCTGGTGGTACCAACAAACAAAACAATAACCTCTTTATCAAGCCTGAACTGGATGCATTGACTTCTGAAATTAACCAGATTAAGGCTCAATTAAGTGATAGTGAATCCAAAGTTGAAGCCCTCAAAATCAAACGTAAGGCTCTACAGAAAGAGCTAGAAGACCTTAAGGTAGATGGTGAAAATGCTCGTCTGCAAGAGCAAAAACTAGACTTAGAACACCAACAAGCCTTGTCAGAGGTGGAGAAAAATCAAAACCTAGTGGATAGTTTCAAACAGGATTCTCAGGGAACTGATGGGGCAAATCTTCAAGATAAGGCTGAACAACTTAAAGCAGAGTTAGCACAAATTGCATCCAAGCGTGAGACCATTAACGACCGTATTGAGGCTATTAAGGAAGACAAAGACGCACTTGGCCAACAAAAACAGGTTCTCTTAGACAAGCAATCTGAACTTCAGTTGAAGGAACGTGATTTGCAAGCAGAATTGCGTTTTGCTAAGACAGAGAGCAATCGTCTTCAAGCCGACTTGTCTGAGTTAATGAAGGAATCGGATAGTCTTAAAGCCCTCCTTAATAACCAAGTCAATGATGACCAAACTGACCGCCTTCCGCATTTGCAAGCACAGCATAAAGAAGCTGTCCAACGTAAAGACGATTTGGAACAAGCTCTTGTCCGTGCTAAGATTCAGGTGCAAGATTACGAAGGTCAGTTGGAGGATTTGGAGGAGCGTTTGGCAAAAGCTGGCAATCGTAACGAGGATTTGATTCGTCAACAGACTCGCCTGGAAGAGCGTGAAAGTCAGATTAGTCAATCACTTCGTAAGTTTGCGACACAGTTGGCTGAAGATTATCAGATGACGCTCGAAGCAGCCAAAGGTCAGGCTAGCCCTCTTGACAATGTCGAACAAACCCGCCAGAATCTGCAAGGTCTTGAGCGTTCGATTAAAGCTTTGGGTCCAGTCAATGTGGATGCTATTGCCCAATTTGAAGAGGTTAAGCAACGTCTAGATTTCTTGAACGGCCAAAAGGATGATTTGCTCGAAGCCAAGAGTCTCCTTCTGAATACCATTAATGACATGGATGATGAAGTGAAATCACGCTTTAAAGCAACCTTTGAGGCTATCCGAGAAAGCTTTAAACAAACCTTTACGCAGATGTTTGGTGGAGGTTCAGCAGACTTGATTTTGACCTCAGACAATCTCCTAGTGGCTGGGGTAGAAATTTCTGTGCAGCCACCAGGTAAGAAAATTCAATCACTTAACCTTATGTCTGGTGGTGAGAAGGCCTTGTCAGCTCTTGCCCTTCTCTTTGCCATCATTCGTGTTAAAACCATTCCATTTGTTATCCTTGACGAAGTAGAAGCGGCTTTGGATGAAGCCAATGTTAAACGCTTCGGTGACTACCTTAATCGTTTTGACAAGTCCAGTCAATTTATTGTAGTTACCCACCGTAAGGGAACGATGTCTGCGGCAGATTCTATTTATGGGGTAACCATGCAGGAATCAGGTGTCTCGAAAATCGTTTCGGTCAAACTAAAAGACCTTGATTTAGACTAAAAATAGATTATATTTTCATGAAAGATAGTTGATAGCTTTATCACTATCTTTTTTCATAGTCTCAAAAAATTTGTAAGGACTTTCAGAAAAACATTAAGTTTGCGCTTTCAAAATTACGCAATCGATTGCGTAAAATGGCTTAACAAAGGCTATGATTAGGATTTTAGGGTTTATGAGAGAGAGGGCGACTTGTCATTTCCCACTGACATGTTACAATATTTAAGGAAATGTCATATGGGGATATGGTGTTTTTTGAAGTTAGTTATAGTGTATGTGTTAAGATACGATTTTCTGGACACATTTAGGCTTCGCGTATACAAGTCTAAGAAGTCTTCTTTCGAGCGAAAAATCCAGGCTGGGAAACCTGGATTTTTCTTTGTCTTTTTAGTTTATTGGTCACCTTTCTCAGCTTGAGATTTGGCTTGTTTGATACCAGCATTGACCAAGCCCTGCATGATAGCCCCAAAAAGGATAGCTTCAAAAATGCCTGATAGCATATTATGGATTGAGAATAATTCTGTCAAATAGTCTTTATTGTCAACTAAGAAGTGAACTAGGGGCATGCCTAAGAACATGCTAATCCCAAAGTATAAACCTGACTTAAGCCCCACGTGCTTAAGTTGTTTTTTCTCTTTCTCAGTCAGTTCTTCCTCGTCAAAAGCATTAACAGCACTTATCTTTAACTTATAAGTAAGGATGCTGCTAACTAACAGAATGATAATCAAGAGGAGGATAGGATAAATACGAGCTACAAGTTCGGGATACTTAAAGCCTATAAGAAAGGCAATACAATTACCACAAAGTAAGGTAAAGAAAAGAACTATGAAAGCTATGTTACCCATTCGATCAACCTGTTGGCGCTTTTGTTCATCTAAAGGACCAGTAATACCGTAAAAACGTTTGATTAGTTTGTCAGTGAAGGTTTCTTTAACCATGATTTACCTCTTTCTATCTTTTATCTTTATTCGCCATTTCCATCCCAAAAGAGACTGTTAAGATCTGTGTCTAGTGCTTTAGCTAGATTTAGACAGAGCTCCAGTGTTGGGTTATATTTGTTATTTTCAATCATATTAATGGTCTGTCGGGAAACACCAATAGATTTTGCGAGTTCTAATTGCGAAAGCCCCATATTCTTTCTAAATTCCCTGACCTGATTCATAATGGGCCTCCTTCTGAAAGACAAGCTAATGTGTTGCTGTAAGTCGCAATTTATTAATTATGTCAACTTTATCTGACATAATTGTAGCAAATTTGTATAGGTGTGTCAATTATCTTAGACATATTTTCCATTTTGGCATTAACTAAAGGATTCTTTGTCAGCTCTTGAAAGCTTTTTGTTTTTTTGGTAAAATTGATAGTAATTGAATAGAAGTCGTAGAGACTAGTAACCTTATGGAAATTGACAGGGATTGGAGGTCATGGACTGGAAGCCTCCTCAAGGGAAGTTCGGCGAATTCACTCATGAAAACGACTGACGAATCAAGGTCTGGGTAACCAGATAAAAAACGGATGGTACCGCGTGTCAACGCTCCGGGTTGGAGTTTTGGCATGTGGTTTTTTGTTTGCGATTCGAAATTGTTACATCAGAAAGGAATCTCATGGATTTACAAACACAATTGCAAGAGTTGAAAACATCAACGCAGGCTAAATTGGCTGAAATGCGTGGTGAACACTCTAAAGAATTACAAGAATTGCGTGTTGCAGTTTTGGGTAAAAAAGGCTCTTTGACGGATCTTTTGAAGGGGCTTAAAGACCTTCCTAATGAAGAACGCCCTAAAGTTGGTAAAATGGTCAACGAAGTTCGTGACGTTTTGACTGAAGCTTTTGACGAAGCCGCTAAAATTGTTGAAGCCGCTAAAATTCAAGCACAACTTGACTCTGAAAGTCTTGACGTAACCCTTCCTGGACGCCAAGTCAAACTTGGAAACCGTCATATTCTTAGCCAAACAGCTGAAGAAATCGAAGACATTTTCTTAGGGATGGGCTTCCAAATCGTTGATGGTTTTGAAGTTGAGACTGACTACTATAACTTTGAACGTATGAACTTGCCTAAGGACCACCCAGCGCGTGATATGCAAGATACCTTCTACATTACTGAAGAAATTTTGCTTCGTACTCACACAAGTCCTGTCCAAGCTCGTACACTTGATAAACACGATTTTTCTAAAGGTCCACTTAAGATGATCTCACCAGGACGTGTTTTCCGTCGTGATACAGATGATGCGACTCACAGTCACCAGTTCCACCAAATCGAAGGTTTGGTCGTTGGTAAAAACATCTCAATGGGTGATCTTAAGGGAACGCTTGAAATGATTATCCAAAAAATGTTTGGTGCAGAACGTCAAATCCGTTTGCGTCCATCTTACTTCCCATTCACTGAGCCTTCAGTTGAGGTTGACGTGTCATGCTTCAAGTGTGGTGGTAAAGGATGTAACGTATGTAAGAAGACAGGTTGGATTGAGATCCTGGGTGCTGGTATGGTTCACCCACAAGTGCTTGAGATGTCTGGTGTCGATTCTGAAGAATATTCAGGTTTCGCCTTTGGTCTTGGTCAAGAACGTATTGCCATGCTTCGTTATGGTATCAACGACATTCGTGGTTTCTACCAAGGGGATGTTCGCTTCTCAGAACAGTTTAAATAAGGTTTAGGAGGTTGTCATGTCAGTCGTTATTCGTAAGGTTCTTCCGGAAGAAGTAGCAGAATTAAAAGTTCTCTCCGAAGATACCTTTAGAGAGACTTTTGCTCATGATAATACCGAAGACCAGTTGCAAGGTTACTTTGATACCGCACTTTCTGAGGAAGTTCTCTTAGATGAAATCACTCATGAAGAATCGCGATACTTTTTCATTCTCGTTGATGGTGAAAAGGCAGGTTTTCTAAAGACCAATGTTGGTTCTGCTCAAACAGAGCAGCATTTGGACAATGCCTTTCAAATTCAACGAATTTATATCAGTCAGGCCTTCCAAGGCATGGGTTTGGGTAAGCAACTCTTTGAATTTGCGTTGCAGGAAGCCCGTGATCTAGGTTGTGATTGGGCCTGGTTGGGTGTTTGGGAAAGAAATTTCAAAGCACAGATATTTTACGATAAATATGGCTTTGAAAAATTTGCAGAACACAATTTTCCGGTCGGTGACGGTAAAGTAGACTGTGACTGGTTGCTTAAATTAAAACTATAAACCGATTATTAAGTTGATAGAGAGGAGTTTATAAGGCGATTAAACGTGTCAGTTCGTCTTTCTCTTATATCAGCTATACATATTCCTATATTACAGAAAGGATTTGAACCCGCCCTAAGTAGAGGTTTAAATTCTTCTCTCATTTATCAGTTGAACTGATAATTTTACAGAAAGGATTTGAATACGACCTCAAAGTTCGAGATTAGTTGTTTTTGAATCTGAATGTTTTGTACCTAATCATACAGAAAGGATTTGAACCCGCCCTAAGCTCTGGGCAAAAAAGATAAAGGCTCCTAGGTGCTGATGCACCAACGTTGCCTTTCCTATTTTTGCTGAGAGCTATTAACGGGCTTGGTATCATTATTATGCTAGTTAGTTATAAATGGTTAAAAGAGTTGGTTGATGTGGATGTTACCACTGCTGAACTCGCTGAAAAAATGTCGACGACAGGTATTGAAGTGGAGGGTGTTGAAACACCTGCTGAAGGCTTGTCTAAATTGGTTGTTGGTCATGTCTTGTCATGTGAAGATGTGCCTGAAACACACTTGCACTTGTGTCAAGTAGATACAGGAGATGCTGAAGGTCCACGTCAAATTGTTTGTGGAGCTCCAAATGTCACTGCTGGAATCAAGGTAATTGTTGCCATTCCTGGTGCACGCATTGCGGACAATTACAAAATTAAAAAAGGGAAGATTCGAGGCATGGAATCTCTCGGTATGATCTGTTCTTTGGCAGAACTTGGACTTCCAGATAGCATTATTCCTAAGGAATTTGCAGATGGTATCCAAATTTTGCCAGAAGATGCCGTACCTGGAGATAGCATCTTCCCATATCTTGACCTTGATGATGAAATCATCGAATTGTCAATCACACCTAACCGTGCGGATGCTCTTTCTATGCGTGGTGTGGCACATGAAGTCGCTGCATTCTATGGAAAATCTGTTCACTTCCCAGAAAAAACGGTTACTGAAGACAGTAAACCAGCTTCTGATAAGATTTCAGTAGCCATCGAAAGTGATAAAGTGGCTACTTATGCTAGTCGTGTGGTTGAGAATGTTACTGTTCAACCAAGTCCACAATGGTTGCAAAACCTTCTTATGAATGCTGGTATCCGTCCAATCAACAACGTGGTTGACGTGACAAACTATGTTCTTCTTTACTTTGGACAACCAATGCATGCCTTCGATTTGGATAAATTTGAAGATTCACGTATCGTTGCCCGTGATGCCCGTGATGGTGAAAAATTAGTCACTCTCGATGGTGAAGAACGTGAATTGACTGCTGAAGATATTGTTATTACAGTTGCTGACAAACCAGTTGCCCTCGCAGGTGTTATGGGTGGCGCTTCAACTGAAATTGACAACAATTCTAAAAATGTCGTTCTCGAAGCTGCTGTTTTTGATGGAAAATCAGTTCGTAAGACAAGTAGCCGTCTCAACCTTCGTTCAGAATCATCATCACGTTTTGAAAAAGGTATCAATAATGATACTGTCCTTGAAGCCCTTGATTTTGCTGCAGCTATGTTGCAAGAATTGGCAAATGGAACGGTTCTTGCAGGCCGTGTTCAAGCGGGGTCAGTTGATACAGAGCCAGTTCAAGTTTCTACAAGCCTTGACTACGTGAATGTTCGCCTTGGTACAGAATTGACTTTTGCGGATATTGAAGATGTGTTTGCAAAACTTGGTTTTGGATTGACTGGTGATGCTGATAAATTCACAGTATCTGTACCACGTCGTCGTTGGGATATCAGCATCCAAGCAGACTTGGTTGAGGAAATTGCACGTATCTACGGCTATGAAAAATTGCCTACGACACTTCCAGAAGCAGCAGGAACAGCCGGTGAATTGACTGAAACACAAGCACTTCGCCGTAAGGTTCGTACCATTGCTGAAGGTGCTGGATTGACTGAAATCATCTCATATGCTTTGACAACACCTGAAAAAGCTGTTGAATTTGCTGTGACACCTACTAACTTGACTGAGTTGATGTGGCCAATGACTGTCGACCGTTCAGCCCTCCGTCAGAACATGGTTTCTGGCATGCTTGATACGGTTGCTTACAATGTTAACCGTAAGAATAGTAACGTTGCTATTTATGAAATCGGTAAGGTCTTTGAACAAAATGGTAATCCAAAAGAGGAATTGCCAAATGAAATCAATACCTTTGCCTTCGCTATTTCTGGTCTTGTAGCTGAAAAAGATTTCCAAACCCAAGCAACGCCTGTTGATTTCTTCTATGCCAAAGGTATCGTTGAAGCTCTCTTTGATAAACTTGAAGTTTCAGTTGACTATGTACCGACAAAAGACCTAGCAAGTATGCACCCAGGTCGTACAGCTGCTATTGTCCTTGATGGTCAAACGATTGGATTCCTTGGTCAAGTTCACCCACAAACTGCTAAAAACTACGGTATTCCAGAAACTTATGTGGCTGAAATTAACCTTAGTGCTGTAGAAGCAGCCTTGCAACCGGCTCAACCATTTGTTGAAATCACAAAATTCCCTGCAGTATCACGTGATATCGCCCTTCTTCTCAAGGCAGAAATCACTCATCAAGAAGTTCTTGATGCTATCTACTCTGCAGGAGTGAAACGCTTGGTTGCCGTTAAACTCTTCGACGTTTACGCAGGAGAAAAACTTGGTGCTGGAATGAAATCAATGGCTTATAGCCTTACCTTCCAAAATCCAAATGACAACCTCACAGACGAAGAAGTTGCCAAATACATGGAAAAAATCACCAAAGCTCTTACTGAGAAAGTCGAAGCAGAAGTACGTTAATAGTTAAAAAATCCATCTGAGAAGATGGATTTTTAAGTGACTAGACTATGTTACAAAAAGGAGTTAATTTGTTTTTAGAGTTTTTTGACGGTGTATGGGGACACTACACTTTTGAATCTGATAAAGTCAATGTTCTGATTGATGGTTTACCCAGCTTTGCTTATCCCTTGGGGCAAGTAATATTTGTATTATTAGTCTACAGGTTACTCGTTCATCAATATTTTAAAAAATTTTTAACCATGTCACCTCAGGATATTTGGGCTTGGCATAAAGAAACGTTCCGCAAAAGTAAATTATCTTTCATTGTCATACCAATAGTTTATCTGTTCGTTTTCGGGATGACCTATGTTTTAGTTGATGATGTTTTGGCTACCGTCACTATTTACAAAGACTATAGAGGCCCTATAGCTAAAACCATTGATGGTCAAGTTGAACAAATAGATATTAGTCATGTTGGGACAAAAACGAGTAGTGCTAGGATTAATGCTCACTTTGTAAGCTCTGACGGGCAGACTTATGACATTCACCTGATAAACGGTGACAAGAGAATCGCTAATTATATGCGCCATCATGAGTCAGAGTCCTACACAGCAACCCTTTCCTTTGATAAACATGGCAAACCAGTTTACATTTCTAAATTCTGGGAATAAGCAGTCTGGATAGCTCTTTCAGGGATTTGCACTTGACAAATATGTAAATTCTCTGCATAATAAAAGAAAAAGCCATGAAAAGAGGGTAGCCATGCAAATTATTAAACGTAATGGTCAAGTTGCTGAATTTGATCCTGATAAAATTTACCAAGCCATCTTAAAAGCAGCACAGACTGTGTATGTTCTCGACGATACTTGGCGCCAAAACCTTGCTCAAGTTACGAAAAAAGTAGTGCTTGATCTTCAAGATGCTCAGGTAGAACGCCCAACCATTAATATGATTCAGTCATTGGTTGAAAATCGTCTCATGGAAGCAGGCTTTATCAATATTGCTGAGCATTATATTTCATACCGTTTGCAACGAGATTTGGAGCGTAACGGTTATGGTGACAAAGTAATTGTACACCTACGCTTTGAGCAAACTAAATAAACAAAAGCCATCAAGCGATGGCTTTTGTTGTGTCTAATTGTCACTTTGTCTTTTTTAAAATTTTTATAAAGGATTCCAGTTCCTGTCCATGACCTATCTGCAGATAAGTTTCAGAAGTTGGTCTAATAAAGGATGATTCTAAAAAACGAATCTGCTTGTGGGCTTTGAATTTTTCAAGTGAAAACTCCTTAGGAAGTTGCCAGGTCACATGTCTAGGGGAAATCTGATAAGGAATGCTAACCTTAGATTTGTCAATGATTGCTTGACTTTTAGCCATGTTTTGTTGAAAGAGGTCACCAAGTTTCTTAATGTTTTTTTGGAACATGCCATTTTCGAGATAAACGGAAAGTGCTTTTTGCATGATGAGATTGGTATCATAGTCAATAAGTCCCTTGTGGCTCAAAAAGGTAGACTTAAGATTAGGAGGTAAAACAAGGCTACCTAGGCGCAAACCTGGAAAAAGGGTCATGGAGAAGGATTTGATATAGATGGTCTGATTTTGAGTATCATAGTAGTGAATAGGGAGATTTTTACTATCACTAAAGTCTCCCATATAGTCATCCTCGACGATATAAACATTATACTGATTGGCAAGTTGGGCTAGCTTTTCTTTTTCGCTAGAATTATAGCTTAATCCGAGAGGATTGGAGTAACGACTGATAGTATAGAAGAACTTAATCTGTCCAGATTTAAAGTACTCTTCCAAGCGGTCAAAATCCAAACCATCAAAACCACGGTTTATCGTCTCGTAAACTAGATTTTGACGGTTGACAAGCTGGTTCATGCGATGATAGGTAGGTTGTTCTAAAAGAATTTTGTGGCCACCATTACCAAAATCCATCTGTGAAAGGATATAGAGGGCCTGTTGACTTCCTGAGGTTATGACAATCTGGTCCGAATTGACATAAATATCGTCAGCAATTAATCGACTCTTTAAGGCTTCAAGCAAATCTTTGAGTCCAGCTTGTTCATGATAATAGTTGAAGAGGTAGTCCTGATGACCCGCCAAACTTTCATCCAAACAAAGTTTAAAATCCTCGTAGGCCAATTGATTGTAATCGTTAAGGTTAAGAAGGACCTTATTATCGACTTCATTGCGTCCTTCGAGAACATAATAGCCACTTTTGGGTACGGCGTAAATATAGTTTTGATACTTGAGTTCCAAGAGTGCTCTTTGGGCTGTATCCTTACTACAGGCATAAGTCTGGCTAAGTTGACGAATAGAGGGGAGCTTACTCCCTTTTTTTAAAGTACCATTTTGGATATCTTTGATAATGGTCTCGACAATATCTTGATAAATACTCATAACTGACCCCTTACAGATTTTTCCTTATTTTACCTTACTTCCCTTGTCAGAGCAATAGGCCCAGAGAAATTTGACAAGATTATTAGATTTTGACATAATAAGAAGGTTGTAAGGTAAAACTAAATTCCCCTTTCAAACAAGTTTAAGGAGATTATAAGAATGACTTTAAAGAAAATCTTAGGACTTCTCGCTCTTGCTTGCTTAACAATCATCGGTTTGTCAGCTTGCACACCTGAGAAGGAACCTACTTGGACCTACGATAAAAACAAAATGCTATTTACGGGACAAGATGCTAGCGTACAAGTTCTTTCTGCAAATAAAATCGAATCACCTGAAGGTCAAAAAGCTGTACGCGTTCACTATAAACTTAGCAACTCAAGTAAAGAAACAATGAATGCCTACACTCTTTTGATGAAAGTTGTCCTTGATGTGAAACAAGAAAAGGAAGAAGTAAAGGTTGCTACAATGGTCTTTTCTCAGGATGATGACCGAGATAAGATGGCTAATAAGACCAAGATTGCACCTAAGGAAGTCAAAGAAGTCGTTGTTGACTATGCCGTTGAAGACTTTGATCATGATTTGGTTATTGATTTCTCAGACTACGGTACAGAAGCGAATGCGACTGCTAAACTTTCACTCCAAAATCTTGAGAAGGCACCTGTAAAATATTTTGATAAGAAAGCTCAATAAGATTTATCACCACATACTTGTGTGGTGTTTTTTGTTGTCTAAAATCTGTACCCGGACAGTAGCTAAAATACTATCTTGTTTAATCGTCAGAATTTTCATAAACTTAGACTATATTTATTTATCAAGGAGTTTTAGGTATGTCAGCAAAACGTTTAACCCTCTCTGCTTTTTTCATGGCACTTGTGATTATTTTGAGTTCTAGTCTCTTATCCATCCCTGTACCGGGTGGTCATTTCTATTTTAATGGGATTGTTATTTTCCTAGTTGGTTTAATTTTCCCACCTACAGAAGCAGTGATTATTGCAGGTATAGGTTCCTTCATCGGAGATTTTCTCTTTTACCCTCTTCCTATGTGGGTAACTCTAGTGACCCATAGCCTTCAAGTTCTTGCTATTGCACTTGTCGTTGGTGGTCGTTTAGGTAAATTGAGTAAATCTAGGGCTGCTCTTGGTCTCTTGCTCGGGGCTATTATTGATTTAGTTGGTTATGGTTTGGGAAGAGCCTTTATCTATGGAACACCAGCAGTTGCTATTATGAAAATTCCTTTTGATGTAATTGCTGCGATAATTGGTTTGGGCTTGGCCTATTATATTTATTTCCATACCGGATTTGTTAAACAGTTTAAAAAAGTTTGGGACGAAAAATAGATGGCTACAGTGATTGTTGCTAATGACCTTGTTGGGGTGGGTAAGGTTGCTTTGACTAGTAGCCTCCCTATCATGTCAGCCTGTCAAACTGAAGTCCTTCCTTTACCAACAGTTCTTTTATCTTCGCATACAGGGGAGTTTGAGAATATCTATATGCGGGATCTTACGGATGACCTGAAGGGATTCTATAAGCAGTGGGAGCACTTGGATTTTACAGTAGATGGCTTAGTAAGTGGTTATTTTAAGTCAAGAGAAGAACTAAAAATTGTAGGTCAATTGGCTCGTGATAAACGGATAGCTCTCTTTGTTGACCCTATTATGGGTGACAATGGTCGTCTCTATCAAGGTTTTGATATGGAATATGTAGAAGCTATGAAAGATTTTTGTCAGCAGGCAGATGCTATCATTCCCAATCTGACAGAAGCCTCTTTGTTAACGGATTCTCCCTATCTAGAAGTAGGTTCCTATGATAAGGCCACTGTTGATAAGCTTCTGCGAGATTTGACTAAGCTTGGACCTCGGAAGGTTGTCTTAACAGGTATTTCATTCGAGGAAGGCAAAATTGGTTTGGCTTATTTTGATAAAGAGACCAATAAAACGACTTATCTTATGAGGAAAAGCTATAAGTCTCACTTTTATGGCAGTGGAGATCTTGTAACAGCTGTCTTGGCATCAGGCTATTTTCATCATCTGAATTTACTAAAAGTAGCTAATCTTGCCTTAGATTTCATGGATCAGGTCTTGTCTTCAACCCTAGCTAGTGGTCGTCCTTTAAAATATGGTCTCTGCTATGAGCCCCATATCGGTTATTTATTTAGTGGTTTTAATGCCCTATTGGAGGAGAAAAATGAAAAGTGATAAAACACGTGAATTAGTTGAATTGAGTTTGTACGCAGCTCTAATTATTGTTAGTGTACAGTTCATTCGTATTCCTTTTGGACCTCAATTTGTCCATTTGGGAAATGCTCTGGTTGTGATTGCTGTGTTGATTTTCGGAGCTAGGAAAGGTGCGCTAGTCGCAACAGTGGGCCTAGGCTTATTTGATATTTTCAATGGTTATGCTGCTGAGGTTTGGATTACTATTTTAGAATCTTTGATTGTTTGTTTTGTTCTCTATCTTGTTTTTGAAAAGCTACTCAAATCAAATGACAAAATGATGAACATCATTATTGTTGGCGTGATAGCTGCAGTAACCAAAATTATTTTGAATTTTGTTAAGTATACGATTATTAATAGTGTCGTTGCGGCTATACCACTAAATGCTGCCATGGCATTGGCACTTACTAAAATTGGTGGGACCTTTGGGACATCAGTAGTGACAATCATTGCAGTTCCGCTCCTGTATCCTGTCTTCAAACGTATTTTACAGAAACATTAAGGATTTAGCAGGTTTGTCCTGCTTTTTCTTTTTAATTTTCCAGAAGCAGAGGTCCAAATTTTCACTAAAAAATGGTAAAATAGTAAAGTTAATGTCAAGAAAGGAAAGGGCTGAAAGCAGGTTTAGCCCAGATATACTATGTCTATTTTAGAAGTCAAAAATCTTAGTCACGGATTTGGTGACCGTGCTATTTTTGAAAATGTCTCATTCCGTTTGCTCAAAGGTGAGCATATCGGTCTTGTCGGTGCTAACGGTGAAGGAAAGTCAACCTTCATGTCTATCGTTACTGGAAAATTGCAACCAGATGAAGGTAAGGTAGAGTGGTCTAAGTATGTTACAGCGGGTTACTTGGATCAGCATGCAGTTCTTGAAAAGGGAATGACAGTTCGTGATGTCCTTCGTACGGCTTTTGATGAGCTTTTTAAAACTGAAGAACGCATCAACGAAATTTACATGTCTATGGCTGAAGAGGGTGCTGATGTTGATGCTCTGATGGAAGAAGTAGGAGAGCTTCAGGATCGCTTGGAAACGCGTGATTTCTATACATTAGATGCTAAGATTGATGAGGTTGCTCGTGCTCTTGGTGTCATGGATTTTGGTATGGACACAGATGTAACAGACCTTTCAGGTGGTCAACGTACCAAGATTCTCTTGGCCAAGTTGCTACTTGAAAAACCAGATATCTTGCTTCTCGACGAGCCAACCAACTATTTGGATGCAGAACACATTGCCTGGCTTAAACGTTACCTTCAGGAGTATGAAAATGCCTTTGTTCTTATTTCGCATGATATTCCGTTCCTAAACGATGTGATTAACATTGTCTATCATGTTGAAAATCAAGACTTGGTTCGCTATGCAGGTGATTATGATAATTTCCAATCTGTCTATGCTATGAAAAAGGCACAATTGGAAGCTGCCTATGAACGTCAGCAGAAAGAAATTGCAGACCTTCAGGATTTTGTTAACCGTAACAAGGCGCGTGTTGCTACGCGAAATATGGCCATGTCTCGTCAGAAGAAATTGGATAAGATGGAAATTATTGAATTGCAGGCTGAGAAGCCAAAACCTGAATTCCATTTCAAGGAAAGCCGTACACCTGGACGTTTTATTTTCCAAACCAAAGACCTCGTTATTGGTTACGACCGCCCTTTGACCAAGGCTCCTTTGAATCTAACCTTCGAACGTAATCAAAAAGTAGCTATCGTGGGTGCCAATGGTATCGGTAAGACTACTTTGCTTAAGAGCCTGCTTGGTATTATTCAACCACTAGAAGGAGAAGTTGAAACAGGTGACTTTATTGACCTAGGTTACTTCGAGCAAGAAGCAGAAGGGTCACGTCAGACGCCTCTTGAAGCGGTTTGGGATGCCTTCCCAGCCTTAAATCAAGCTGAGGTCCGTGCGGCTCTAGCCAAATGCGGATTAACCTCTAAGCATATTGAAAGCCAAATTCAAGTGCTTTCAGGTGGAGAACAGGCTAAAGTTCGCTTCTGTCTCCTTATGAATCGTGAAAATAATGTTCTTGTTCTGGATGAACCTACCAACCACTTGGATGTTGACGCCAAGGATGAATTGAAGCGTGCCCTTCAGGCCTTCAAGGGCAGTATCCTTATGGTATGTCACGAACCAGAATTTTATGAAGGTTGGACAGACGTTTGGGATTTTAATGAGTTAGTATAGAGATAAAAGAGTGTTGACATTCTCTAAAGAGAAAGTTACTCACTCTTTTTTTATATTTTAAAGCAAAGTAACTTTCTAGGATTTGGTAAGACAGTGATGGTGTTAAGAAAGGTAACCGTCATCATAAAGTGTTTTTCTACCTATTTTGACATGATCTACTTGGGTTTTGAGCATAGAAACTTAATTTGTTCAAAAAGTAACAAAGTCTGAGCATAAAAGGTGTAACCGTTTTCCGATTATGGTAGAATAAAATAGTAAACTATTATCAAAAGAAAGTTGGATAAACTTATGTCAAAAATCGTAGTTGTTGGTGCTAACCACGCTGGTACTTTTAGTATTAATACTATTCTCGATAATTACGGAGACCAAAATGAAGTAGTTGTTTTCGACCAAAACTCTAACATTTCATTCTTGGGTTGTGGTATGGCTCTTTGGATCGGTAATCAGATTTCTGGTTCAGACGGACTCTTCTATGCAACAAAAGAAGGTCTTGAAAGCAAAGGTGCTAAAGTTTACATGAACTCACCAGTTGAGTCAATTGACTTTGATGCTAAAACTGTCACAGCTCTTGTCGATGGTAAAGAGCATGTTGAATCATATGATAAATTGATTTTGGCTACTGGCTCACAACCAATCTTGCCTCCAATCGAAGGTGCTGAAATCAAAGAAGGTAGCCGTACTTTCGAAGCAACACTTGAAAACCTTCAATTTGTTAAACTTTTCCAAAACGCTCAAGAAGTTATTGATAAGTTGAACGACAAATCTCAAGATATCAAACGTGTAGCGGTTGTAGGTGCTGGTTACATTGGTGTTGAATTGGCTGAAGCTTTCCAACGTCATGGAAAAGAAGTTATCCTTATCGACGTTGTTGATACATGTTTGGCTGGTTATTATGACCATGATTTGACTGAACTTATGGCTAAAAATATGGAAAGCCACGGTATTAAATTGGCATTTGGTGAAACTGTTAAGGCAGTTGAAGGAGATACTAAAGTTGAACGTATCGTCACTGATAAAAATGCTTACGATGTCGACATGGTTGTCCTTGCAGTAGGTTTCCGTCCTAACACAGCTCTTGGTGCTGGTAAATTGGACACATTCCGTAATGGCGCTTACCTTGTTAATAAGAAACAAGAAACATCAATCAAAGACGTTTATGCAGTTGGTGACTGTGCTACCGTTTATGACAATGCTCTTGAAGATGTGAACTACATTGCCTTGGCTTCAAACGCTGTTCGTTCAGGTATTGTCGGTGGTCATAATGCCGGTGGTGGCGATGTTGAATCAAACGGTGTTCAAGGATCAAATGGTATCTCAATCTATGGTTTGAACATGGTATCTACTGGTTTGACAGAAGAAAAAGCAAAACGCTTTGGCTTCAATCCAGCAGTAGTAGAATCAACAGATCTTCAAAAAGCTGCCTTCATGGAAGATGAAAATGAAGACGTTACAATCAAGATTGTCTATGACAAAGATACACGCAAAGTTCTTGGTGCTCAAATGGTATCACGCATGGACATCTCTATGGGAATCCATATGTTCTCATTGGCTATCCAAGAAGGTGTAACTATTGACCGTCTTCAATTGCTTGATTTGTTCTTCTTGCCACACTTTAACCAACCGCTTAGCTATATTGCTAAAGCAGCTATCTCAGCTAAATAATTTTAAACAGCTAATTCAGTCGAATTAGCTGTTTTTTCTTTTTTTAATACGAAAAAAGCCTCCTACTGGAGACTTTTATTTAACTAATGTTAGATTAGTTTTTTGAAGCTTCTTGGAAATCAGGGTTTTTCCATGCTTCATCAATGATAGCTTGCAATTCGTCAGCAGAAGCTTTCATTTTTTGTTGTTCAGCATCGTTCAATGGGATGTTAACTGGACGTACGATACCGTGTGCACCTACGATAGCAGGTTGACCGATAAAGACGTTGCTTACACCATATTGACCTTCTTGGAATACAGACAATGGAAGTACTGCATTTTCATCGTCAAGAATAGCTTTAGTGATACGAGCAAGGGCAACGGCGATACCATAGTAAGTAGCACCTTTTTTGTTGATGATTGTGTAAGCGGCATCACGAACACCTTCGAACAATTCAACTAATTCAGATTCTTGAACGTTTTGAGTGTCTTTAAGGAATTCTTCAAGGTTTACACCGGCGATGTTAGCGTGTGACCAAACGGCAAATTCTGAGTCACCGTGTTCACCCATGATGTAGGCGTGAACTGAACGAGCATCAACGTCAAGTTTTTCAGCAAGTGCTTGACGGAAACGAGCTGAGTCAAGTGAAGTACCTGAACCGATAACGCGTTCTTTAGGGAATCCTGAGAATTTCCATGTTGAGTAAGTCAATACGTCAACTGGGTTAGCTGCTACAAGGAAGATTCCTTTGAAGCCTGATTCAACAACTTGAGTAACGATAGATTTGTTGATAGCAAGGTTTTTACCAACAAGATCAAGACGAGTTTCACCTGGTTTTTGTGGAGCACCAGCAGTGATAACTACAAGGTCAGCATCCGCACAGTCTTCGTATTTAGCTGCGTAGATTTTCTTAGGTGAAGTGAAAGCAAGCGCGTGGCTTAGGTCAAGCGCATCACCAACAGCTTTTTCGAACAATTGTGGAATTTCGATGATACCAAGTTCTTGAGCGATACCTTGGTTTACAAGTGCGAAAGCGTAAGATGAACCTACGGCACCGTCACCAACGAGGATGACTTTTTTGTGTTGTTTAGTTGCAGTCATGGGTCTAAACATCTCCTTATTTTTTAATTGGGTTACCCCGTACACTGCTTATTCTACCACTTTAAGTGATGGATGTCACGAAATAATAAGGAAATAATAGATGAAAGCGTTTACACAACTGAAAATTAAAGCGTTTTATGGTATAATATTATAGAAATTTTCTATACTCTTTTATTAGAGTTTGGAATGATTTGAATGAAAGAAAAGAGGCATTTTTAGAGTGCAAGATAATAATTTAATTGACGTTAATTTGACGTCTGAGATGAAGACAAGCTTTATCGATTATGCCATGAGTGTTATCGTGTCTCGTGCTCTCCCAGATGTTCGTGACGGTTTAAAACCTGTACAACGTCGTATTCTATATGGAATGAATGAGCTTGGGGTGACACCTGATAAGCCACATAAAAAATCTGCCCGTATTACCGGGGATGTCATGGGTAAATATCACCCACACGGAGACTCATCTATCTATGAAGCCATGGTTCGTATGGCGCAATGGTGGAGCTACCGTTACATGTTGGTTGACGGTCACGGGAACTTTGGTTCTATGGATGGTGATGGGGCTGCCGCTCAGCGTTATACTGAGGCGCGTATGTCTAAAATCGCCTTGGAAATGCTTCGTGATCTCAATAAGAATACCGTTGATTTTCAAGATAACTATGATGGATCAGAACGTGAGCCAATCGTTCTTCCGTCTCGTATTCCGAACCTTCTTGTCAATGGTGCGACAGGGATTGCCGTTGGTATGGCGACTAACATCCCACCACACAATTTGGCTGAAACGATTGATGCTGTCAAATTGATGATGGATAATCCTGAAGTCACAACACGTGAACTGATGGAAGTTCTTCCTGGTCCAGACTTTCCAACTGGTGGCTTGGTCATGGGGAAATCTGGTATTCACCGTGCATATGAAACTGGTAAGGGTTCTATTGTTCTTCGTTCGCGTACTGAAATTGAAACAACTAAATCAGGTCGTGAGCGTATTGTTGTCACTGAGTTTCCTTACATGGTCAATAAGACCAAGGTTCATGAACATATCGTTCGTTTAGCTCAAGAAAAACGTATTGAAGGGATTACAGCAGTCCGTGATGAGTCTTCTCGTGAAGGTGTACGCTTTGTCATCGAGGTGCGTCGTGATGCTTCTGCCAATGTTATCTTGAACAATTTGTTCAAATTAACGCAACTTCAGACTAACTTCAGCTTCAACATGTTGGCCATTGAAAAGGGTGTTCCTAAAATCCTTTCTTTGCGTCAAATCTTGGCTGACTATATTGCTCACCAACAAGAAGTTGTGGTTCGTCGTACACAGTTTGACAAGGATAAGGCTGAGGCACGTGCTCACATTTTAGAAGGTTTGTTGATTGCCCTTGATCATTTGGATGAAGTGATTACGATTATCCGTAACAGTCAAACTGATGCTGAGGCTCAAGCTGAGTTGATGGCTCGCTTCGAACTCACGGAACGTCAAAGTCAAGCTATTCTTGATATGCGTTTGCGTCGTTTGACAGGTTTGGAACGTGATAAGATTCAAAATGAGTACAATGATCTCTTGGCTCTGATTGCTGATTTAGCTGATATTTTGGCAAAACCAGAACGAGTCATTGCTATCATCAAGGAAGAATTGGACGAAAGCAAGCGTAAATTTGCAGATGCTCGCCGCACAGAGCTTATGGTCGGAGAAGTTATTTCTCTTGAAGATGAGGACCTCATCGAGGAAGAAGATGTTGTTGTCACTCTCTCAAATAAAGGGTATATTAAACGTTTAGCCCAAGACGAGTTCCGTTCACAAAAACGTGGTGGTCGCGGTGTCCAAGGTACTGGTGTTAACGATGATGACTTTGTTCGTGATATTGTCTCAACAAGCACTCATGATCACCTTTACTTCATGACTAATAAGGGGCGTGTATACCGTCTTAAGGGGTATGAAATCCCAGAATACGGTCGCACAGCCAAAGGCTTACCTATCGTCAATCTCTTGAAGTTGGACGAAGGTGAGACTATTCAAACAGTCATTAATGCCAAGAGTGATCAAGCTTCTGAAAATAATCACCTTGTCTTTGTAACTCGCCAAGGTCTAGTTAAACGTACAAAAGAAACGGAATTTAAGAACATTCGTCAAAATGGGTTGATTGCCTTGAAACTTAGAGAAGGTGACGAGCTAATCAATGTCTTCTTGACTACTGGTAATGAAGAAATTGTCATTGGTACTAAATTTGGTTACAGTGTACGCTTCAAAGAAGACACTATTCGAAGCATGAGTCGTATGGCTGCCGGTGTTAAAGGGGTAACTCTTCGTGATGGTGACCAAGTTGTTGGTGCAGCTGCCATTACAGAAGACCAAGAAGTCTTGATTATCACTGAAAAAGGTTACGGTAAGCGTACCTCAGCTACTGAATACCCAACGAAGGGTCGTGGTGGTAAAGGTATCAAGACTGCCAATATCACAGAGAAGAATGGTAACCTAGCAGGTATTGTAACAGTGTCTGGTGATGAGGATATCATGGTCATCACCGATACAGGTGTTATCATCCGTACTGCCGTTGCTAATATTTCACAAACTGGTCGTGCCACTCAAGGGGTTAAGGTCATGCGCTTGGATGACTCTGCTCGTATTGTAACCTTTGCTTTAGTTGAGCCAGAAGAAGTTGAACAAGCTTCCGAAGATCAAGAAAGTGGTGACAACTAATGAGCAAGGATAAGAAAAATAACGTAACAAAAAAACGCCGTAAGTGGCTTGATATTCTTCGCTGGGTGTTGATTGTTGTTCTCTTAGTTGTTGGTCTAGCCTTGATTTTCAATAAGTCTATTCGAAACACAGTGATTGCTTGGAATACAAATAAGTATCAAGTGAGCAAGGTTTCTAAAAAGACTATTGAGAAAAACAAGGAAGCTAAGACTAGCTTTGACTTTGATACCGTTAAATCAATTAGTACAGAGTCTGTCTTGCAGGCACAGATGGATGCTCAAGAGCTTCCTGTCGTTGGTGGTATTGCTATTCCAGAGGTAGGTATCAATCTCCCTATTTTCAAAGGACTAGGCAATACAGAGTTGACTTACGGTGCAGGAACGATGAAAGAGGATCAAGTCATGGGTGGTGAAAACAACTATTCACTAGCTAGCCACCACGTCTTTGGTATTGCCGGTGCATCTGATATGCTATTTTCACCGCTAGATAAGGCTAAGGAAGGTATGAAGATTTATCTTACGGATAAAAATAAAGTCTATACTTATGTTATTAGTGAGGTGAAGGTTGTTCAACCAACTGAAGTAGCAGTAGTTGATGATACACCTGGCAAGTCTGAAGTTACCCTTGTAACTTGTACGGATGCCGAAGCAACTCAGCGTACAATCGTCAAAGGTGAATTGAAATCACAGGTAGATTTTGATAAGGCAAGTTCAGATATTATTGAAGCCTTTAATAAGTCATACAATCAATTTCAAAGTTAAGAAAGGGCCTTCGGGCCTTTTTCAATGGAGGAAAATATGTTTTTAAATACAGTGCACCATGTTGCTATTATTGTTTCTGATTATGACTTGTCTCGAGATTTTTATGTCAATAAACTTGGTTTTGAGATTATTCGGGAAAATCACCGTCCGGAACGTCATGATTATAAGTTAGACCTACGCTGTGGAGGTATAGAACTTGAAATCTTCGGCAATAAGACCAGTGATCCGAACTATGTGGAGCCCCCAAAACGTCCGTCTTATCCTGAGGCATGTGGCTTACGTCATTTAGCTTTCAGAGTGACTAATATTGAAGAGGTCGTCCAAGAGTTAGAACAAAAGGGTATCTCCTGCCAACCTATTCGCAAGGACACTTTTACCGGTGAAAAGATGACTTTCTTTGCTGATCCAGATGGTCTTCCCTTGGAGTTGCACGAGTAGTTTTTTTAACCTTAATTTTTTAAGTCATGGTATAATAGGTGAACGGCTGAGCCTAGAGTCAGTCGTCCTTTAGGAGATTATGGAATACTATTCTATTTTCGAAAGGAAACACATATGAAATTGAAAAAACTTCTTGTTACTGGGATGGCTATATTGGCTTCAGTAACAGCCTTTACTTCGGTTGCTCAAGCAGCAACATCATCACAAGTCCAAAAGGTTATTGATGAATCTTATGTTCAACCAGACTATGTGATGGGGTATTCATTGTCGGAAGAGCAACGAAATGAAACCTTGAATTTATTAGGGTATGATAGTAGTAAGGATACTAATGTCAAGACCTTGACGACATCTGCTTACGCCAATATCATGAATGTCGCTGACGATTCTAGTCTTCAGCTATATTCTTCGGTTAAGCTTGCTAAGCTGGGTGCTAAGGAAACCTTGAGTGTAGAGATTGTGACACCGCAAAATATCACGAAAATCACTCCAGATATGTACCGTAATGCTGCCACGACACTTGGTATTGAACATGCTAAGATTACGGTAGCAGCACCAATTGCAGTTACAGGAGAAAGTGCCTTGGCTGGTATTTACTATTCCCTTGAGCAAAATGGGGCTAAAGTTTCAGATGAAAGCAAAGAGCTTGCGCAAGAGGAACTTAAAACCCTTTCTCAAATCAATGAGGAAAATTCTGGTAAGACTGACTATGATGCAGACAAGCTTAATGTAGCTATGACTGATATTAAGTCAGCTGTTGCTGATAAAGGGGATAAGTTGACTGAAGACCAAGCTAAAACGATTGTTCAGCAAACAATTAATAATTACAACTTGAATCTTTCTGATACGCAAATTAACCTTCTGGTGAATTTTGCTATGAATTTATCTAAGTCTTCAATCATTGATAGTGCTAGCTTTAAGTCAACCTTGAGTTCACTTAAAGATTCTATCGTTTCGAAAGCTGGTAATACTTTCTCTGGAATCAACCTAAACTTTAATGCCAACAAAGCGGTTGAGAACAGCAAAAATATTTTTGCACAAATCTGGCAAGCTATCGTAGATTTCTTTACAGGACTTTCTAAATAGTAAAAGAGCTATCCATTTGGATGGCTTTTTTCTATTTTTCAGAAAATATGTGAAATTCTATTGAAATTATTCCAACAATTGTGTAAAAGGTAAACATCAATTCAGATTATTCTGAAAATTTATTTTAGGAGATTCTCTTATGTCAGAAACAAATATATCTAGTCAGTCTACCTGGCGTAGTAAAATAAAAGCAATGGGACCTGGTATCCTAATGGCTTCAGCGGCCGTAGGTGGTTCCCACATCGTTTCATCAACTCAAGCGGGTGGTTCTTATGGATGGGCCTTGCTAGGCTTGGTTATTCTAGCTAACCTCTTTAAATACCCATTCTTCCGTTTTGGTGCTGAGTATACCGCAGATACGGGTAAAACCCTTGTTGAAGGTTATGCTGAGAAAGGTAAGTTCTATCTTTGGGTATTCTTCATTTTGAATGTCTTTTCAGCCTTGGTTAATACTGCAGGTGTTTCTATTCTTTGTTCAGCTATCATTGCTAGTGCCTTTCCAATGCTTGGTTTGAGTATTACAACATGGTCAATCATTTTGGTTGCAATCATTTGGGGTATGTTACTCTTTGGTGGTTACAAACTTCTTGATGGCATGGCTAAATGGATCATGTCAGCCTTGACTATCGCAACAGTAGCAGCAGTTATTATTGCAGCAATCAAACACCCAGAGTACAGTGCTGACTTCGTTGAAAACAAACCGTGGAAATTAGCAGCCCTTCCATTTATTGTTTCACTTCTTGGATGGATGCCAGCTCCAATTGAAATTTCAGCCATTAACTCACTTTGGTCAGCAGAGAAAAAGAAAACGGTTGATTTTAACACTGATGATGCCCTCTTTGACTTTAACGTTGGTTTCATCGGAACAGCTATTCTTGCAGTATTCTTTGTAGCACTCGGTGCGCTTATCCAGTATCCAACTGGTAAACCAGTAGAAGCAGCATCAGCTAAGTATATTGCTCAGTTTGTTGGTATGTATGCCTCAGTGCTTGGTGAGTGGTCACGCTATTTGATTACCTTTATCGCTTTCTTATGTATCTTTGGTACTGTGATTACTGTTATCGATGGTTATTCACGTGTTAACGAAATTTCTCTTCGTCTTTTGTTTAACCAAAAAGAAAAAAATCAAACACCATTGAATGTTTGGATGACATTGACAGCTATTCTTGGTCTCATCATTATTTTCTTCTTCCAAGGTCAAGTAGCAACAATGCTTCGTTTTGCCATGATTGGTTCATTCCTTACAACACCTTTCTTTGCGCTTTTGAATTATATACTTGTTACAAAAGCAAAGAGAGACCTTCCAACTTGGTTGAAAGGACTTGCTATTGCAGGTTTGATTTTCTTGTTCGGATTCGCCCTCTTCTTTATCTGGGCTTTGGCTATTGGTAAAGCAGGTTAATAGGATTAAACGGTTTCCATATGGAAGCTGTTTTTTATTTTAAAGGAGGGGGGAGGAGAGATTATACCCAAGAGAATACAAAAAAACCATTCCAATTGGAATGGCTTAACAACAAGATGTTGCTTATTTGAGACCGTATTTTTTGTTGAAACGATCCACGCGTCCGTCTGCTTGAGTGAATTTTTGACGGCCAGTGTAGAATGGGTGTGAATCTGATGAAATTTCTACACGGATAAGTGGATAAGTTTCACCTTCGAATTCAACTGTTTCATTTGAGTGTTTAGTTGAACCGCTAAGGAATTGGTAACCAGTAGTTGTGTCCATGAATACTACTTGACGGTAATCTGGATGGATATCTTTTTTCATGTTAAAATATTTCCTTTCTGCCATGGTACTTTCCGCACCATAGTTTTTTTAACTATTTTAGTTTATCAAAAGGTGGTCTTCTTGACAAGTCTTTTTTACTATTTTTTAGGAAATTCGCATTTTGTAAATGCCGCCTGTCTGAAAGCATCGATTATCTTTATCAACGATGATAGCTTCAAGATTTGGTTGTGAACTAACTTCCTGGAAAATGCGTTCTAGACTTGAGCCAAATAAACGTGTCGTCCAAATTTCACAATCGACTGAGAGGGATGAAATAATGGTAAGACTAGCTAGATTACTAGAGACAGGGTAGCCAGTTTGACTATCGAAAATATGATGATAGGTTTTGCCATTTATTTCAAAAGTGCGTTCATAGATTCCTGATGTGACAATAGACTGGTCTCTTATAGCAAGCACCATAAGATTTGTGTTTCTAGTCTCCTTGGGATTTTGAATACCAATCCGCCATTTTTTATCAGGATTATGGAGAGCTGGTCCAAAGGTTAGAACATTACCTCCAAGATTGATTAGGGCACTGGTCACTTTTTCTGCTTTAAGAAAATCTGCAATACGATCTGCAATATATCCTTTTGCCAGGGCACCAAGATCAATTTTCATCCCTTTTTCTTTGAGAAAAACGCTTTGATTTTCCTCGGATAGAACAATGGCATTGGGATTGATAATTTGCAGGAGCGGAGGAATTTCTTCAGGCAGAGGCAGTTTGGCATCCGAAAAACCAATGCGCCAAGTCTGAATGAGAGGTCCAATGGCAATGTTAAGGTGACTTTCAGGTTGGCAGCTATGCCATTTTCCAAGAGCAATAAGTTCAAAAAGCTCTGGGTGAACCGTCACCGAATGTAAGCCTGCTGCCTTGTTAATTTTCATGAGTTCGGAACTGTCGTCATTGGCTGAGAAGCGCTTATTGTAGGTATGTAGGAGTGCTTCAACCTGGTCTAGTAGGGGTTCTGGTTCTTCATGATAGATAGAGACGTCAATCACAGTTCCCATGAGACGTACACGACGATTAGTGAGTTGCATGGGCAACGGTATCCTTGATTTCTTGGTAGATTTGTTCGTTTTCGTCTAAGCTGTAGGAATTGGCACCACTAGCAAGTGGGTGGCCTCCACCGTCATGACGTTTAGCAATCTCGTTGATGACAATGCTTTTACTGCGCAGACGTACACGGTAATGCCCTTCAGGCAGCTCTACGAAAATAGCCCAAGATTCGACGCAATCAATACGACCTGGAGTGCCAACAATTGCAGAACTTTCAGCATCAGTGACATTGAATTCATCCAAAACCTTTCGTGTCAAGACAACTCGAGCTGCACCATTTTCATCGACTTCTAGATTATCGAAAACATAACCTTGTAATTTAGCAATTTTGAATGGGAAACTATCCATACGACGAGCCATTGCTGCAAAATCAAAGTCGTATTCACGAAGTTTAGCCGCAATTTGAAGTGTTTTAGGTGTCGTAGACGGAAAGAGGAAGCGACCTGTATCGCCAACAATACCATTGTAAAGAACACGAGCAGCGGCATCTGACAAGGAAAGGCCAAGAGTGAGAGCCCAGTCAGTCACAATTTCGCTGGCACTTGAAGCAGTCGTATCAACTAAGAGGAGGTCTCCGTAGGCATCGTCGTTAGGATGATGGTCAATTTTGATAAGAAAGTCCCCCTTATCAAAACGGTCGTCGTCGATACGAGGAGTGTTGGCTGTATCGGTAACAATAACAAGCGCTCCTTCATAGTCTTGGTCAGTTACCCTATCCATTTCAGCAATCCAAGACAAGGTAGGTTCATTGACACCTGTCACAAGAACCTTTTTATCTGGAAAGTTTGTTTTTAAAATTTCCTTCAGTCCTACCTGACTACCAATGGCATCAGGGTCAGGTCTTTGGTGGCGGTGAATAATAATAGTGTCATAGGCTTTTATTTTTTCTAAAATAGCTTGAAATACAGTCATGAAAATCTCCTTGTGATTTTTTTCTATTATATCACGAAACAATAGAAAAACGGTTAGCCTAGGCAAACCGTTACAAAAATTAGATATCTTTATATTCGACTTCAAGTCCGCGTTTAACTGCTGGACGGTTAGCAATTTTCTCAGTCCAAGCTTGAAGGTGCTTGTATTCTTTTACATCAAGGAAAATACCAGCCTTATCCCAAACCTTATCTTGGGCAAGACGACCATACCAGGACCAGATAGCGATATCAGCGATGGTGTATTCATCCCCAGCAATATAAGGTTTGCTTGATAATTCTTTATCCAGCAAGTCAAGTTGGCGTTTGGCTTCCATAGCAAAACGGTTGATGGCGTATTCGATTTTTTCAGGTGCATAGTGGAAGAAGTGACCAAATCCGCCGCCTAGGAAAGGTGCAGCGCCTGTTTGCCAAAAGAGCCAGTTGAGAACTTCAGTACGTTTAGCATGATCAGTTGGAATAAGTTTTCCAAACTTTTCAGCCAAGTAAAGGAGGATGTTAGCTGATTCGAAGACACGCACTGGTTGTTCTTCAGAATAATCCATCAGAGCAGGAATTTTTGAGTTAGGATTGATAGCAACAAAGTCTGAGCCAAACTGATCACCATCACCGATCTTAATACGATAAGCATCATATCCTGCTTGAGTTACACCGAGTTCTTTAAGTTCTTCAAGCATAATAGTTGCTTTAATACCATTTGGTGTTGGAAGTGTATAGAGTTGGAAAGGTTGATCGCCTTTTGGTAAGGTTTGTTCAAAACGGGCACCAGCAGTTGGTTGGTTAATACCCCCCCAGGCACCTCCCATAGAGGTTGGATTTTGCCAAACTTCTGGTATAATATAATCAGACATAATGTTTCTCCTTGTATTCTTGATAGTTACATCCTAACAAAATGATAGTGGCATTTCAAGAATCTGCTACGTCTCATTAGATCTAGCATCTTGACTTTTTTCTATGGAATGATAATATAGTAAAAATTAATTTTTATCTGATAAAAACATATTGTTTAGAGAGGAAGAAAAGAATGACTGCTATTGATTTTCATAAGTTGGCTAAAACAGAACTACACTGCCATTTGGATGGTTCTCTATCATTGGAAACTATTCGTCACCTAGCTGACTTAGCAAAGATTGAGTTACCTAAGGACGATGCGGAGCTCAGACACCATGTGACAGCCCCGGCCACCTGTGAGAGTCTCCTAGATTATCTAGAGGCTTTTGATTACATTCGTCCTTTGCTTCAAACAAAGGAAGCTTTGACCATTGCGGCTTATGATGTCGCTAAACAGGCTGCTCTTGAAAATGTTATCTATATTGAAGTGCGTTTTGCTCCCGAATTGTCAATGGATAAGGGGTTGACTGTCGCTGAAACCATTGATGCCGTTTGTCAAGGCTTACGTCAAGCTCAAGAAGAATTTGGAATTGTAGCTAAGGCCCTAGTTTGTGGCATGCGTCAATCAAATCAAGATTTAACGGCTCATATTCTTAATGAAGCAAATAAGGTTGAAGATAGTGACTTTGTTGGTTTTGATTTTGCTGGAGATGAGCATCATTATGGACCTAAAGCGATTAAACCTCTAATTGAACAAGTCCAAAGTTACAACCGTCCCATGACTTTTCATGCTGGTGAGTGTGGTTGCCCAGCCTTTTTGGCTGAGTCGATTGCCATGGGAATTAAGCGTAATGGCCATGCAACGATCTTGGCTCAAGAGCCTGAGCTTTTGGAAGAGTTTGTCAAAAATGGTGTCACAGGAGAGTTATGTTTAACAAGTAATCTGCAGACTAAAGCAGCCGTTACAGTTGCTGATTTTCCTTATCTAAAAATGAAAGCAGCAGGTGCGAATATTACCATTAATACGGACAATCGTACCGTTTCTGATACAAACTTAACCAAGGAATACGAACTCTATCACAAGCATTTTGATAGCTCAGTGCAAGACTTTTATGCTCATAATAAGACGGCAATCGAAGCTTCATTTGCTAGTGACGAGGAGAAAGAAGAACTTCTTGAAAAATTGGCTAAAGCCTATTCATAAGAAGCTATTAGACTGGTGAAACGTTATCAGGGTGATAAGATTGAACCATTTGAAACACAAGTCAAACCTATTATAAAAATAAGGGAGTGAGGCGAACTTTTTTCAAAAATTGTTCAGTCTCCCTCCCTTTTACGCTTAGAATTATGATAAAATAAGTACAATACATATTTTAGAGGAGACTGGTTTGGCACAACTTTATTTTCGCTATGGCACTATGAATTCTGGGAAATCCATTGAAATTCTTAAGGTTGCCTATAATTACGAAGAACAAGGAAAACCAGTAGTATTGTTGACCAGTCGTTTGGATAATCGAGATGGGGTCGGCTATATCTCTAGTCGTATTGGCATGAAACGGAAGGCATATCCTATTGGTGATGATACGGATATTTTTGGTTACATTGCTAATATGGATCCACGACCTTACTGTGTTTTAGTTGATGAGGCTCAGTTTTTGACCCGTGCGAATGTCTATGATTTGGCACGAATTGTTGATGAGTTAGATATCCCAGTGATGGCTTTTGGTCTCAAAAATGATTTTCAGAACAATCTCTTTGAAGGTTCTAAATACCTTTTGCTTTTGTCTGATAAGATTGATGAGATTAAGACCATTTGTCATTATTGCTCGAGAAAGGCAACCATGGTTCTTCGTATGGAAGATGGTAAGCCAGTTTATGAGGGAGCACAAGTTCAAATTGGAGGACACGAGAGTTATATCTCTGTTTGCCGAAAGCACTGGTTTAATCCACCTCACGAAAACATAATCCCTTTGAATAAGACCTAAAAATGACTATTAGTTATATAAGGAGTAAAGATAACAAATGAATATTTATGATCAGTTACAAGCGGTTGAAGACCGCTATGAGGAATTGGGTGAATTGCTTAGTGACCCTGAAGTCGTTTCAGACACTAAACGCTTCATGGAGTTGTCACGTGAAGAAGCAAATACTCGTGAAACTGTGACAGCTTACCGTGAGTACAAGCAAGTCATCCAAAGTATCTCAGATGCTGAAGAGATGATTAAGGAAGCAAGCGGTGATCCTGACTTGGAAGAAATGGCTAAGGAAGAACTCAAAGAATCCAAAGCCTCTAAAGAAGAGTATGAAGAACGTTTGAAAATTCTTCTCTTGCCAAAAGACCCTAATGATGACAAGAATATTATCCTCGAAATTCGTGGGGCTGCAGGTGGTGATGAAGCTGCCTTGTTTGCGGGTGATCTTCTAGCTATGTACCAAAAATACGCAGAAACACAAGGTTGGCGCTTTGAGGTTATGGAAGCCTCTTATAATGGTGTCGGTGGTATCAAAGAAGTGGTTGCCATGGTTTCAGGGCAATCCGTGTATTCTAAACTCAAATATGAATCAGGAGCACACCGTGTGCAACGTGTGCCTGTGACTGAAAGTCAAGGTCGTGTTCATACCTCTACAGCAACTGTTTTGGTTATGCCAGAAGTTGAAGAAGTAGAGTACGAAATTGATCCTAAGGACCTTCGTGTCGATATCTATCACGCTTCTGGTGCTGGTGGTCAGAACGTCAATAAGGTTGCGACTGCGGTTCGTATGGTTCACATTCCTACTGGAATTAAAGTAGAGATGCAAGAAGAACGTACACAACAGAAGAACCGTGATAAAGCTATGAAGATTATCCGTGCGCGTGTTGCGGACCACTTTGCACAAATCGCTCAAGATGAACAAGATGCTGAGCGTAAATCGACTGTTGGTACAGGGGATCGTTCAGAGCGTATCCGTACTTACAACTTCCCACAAAACCGTGTAACGGATCACCGTATTGGTTTGACCCTTCAAAAGCTTGATACAATTCTAGCTGGTAAATTAGATGAAGTTGTGGATGCCTTGGTTCTTTATGATCAAACGCAAAAATTGGAAGAGCTTAACAAATGATTTTAGCGGATGTCCTGGCTGACTATGAGAAGCAGCTTGATGCTGTTGGCGAAGAGCCAGAGGCCCTTTCCTTCGTTTATCGTGGTTTGAAGCAATGGGACTTGACTCATTTTGTTCTTCAATTGCGTCAAGAAGTTTCAGATGAAGATGCAGAGTTGTTAGCTTATGTATTCAGCCAACTAATGAATCACAAGCCTGCTCAGTATATTTTGGGCTATGAAGACTTTCATGGCTTGCGTTTTCAGGTTGATGAGCGTGTCTTGATTCCACGTCCTGAAACTGAGGAACTAGTGGATTTGATTTTAGCGGAAAACCCTAGCTCAGAGCTCAAGATTCTTGATATCGGAACTGGGAGTGGTGCTATTTCGGTATCTCTGAAAAAGAGTTGCCCCTTTTGGCAAGTAACAGCTAGTGACTTGTCAGCTGACGCCTTAGTACTTGCTAAAGAGAATGCTATACTAAATCAGGTAGATATTAGCTTTGTGCAATCGGATGTTTTCGAAAATCTTTCTGGTAGTTTTGATATCATTGTGTCAAATCCTCCCTATATTTCTGAAAATGATAAGAACGAAGTTGGTATCAATGTTTTGGCTAGCGAGCCCAAAATGGCTCTGTTTGCTGATGAAGAGGGACTTGCCATTTATAGACAGATTATTGAGGTCGCAGATAAGTATTTAACTCCAAAAGGAAAGCTCTACTTTGAAATTGGCTATAAGCAGGGCCGTGATTTGAAGAAACTCTTGTCTCTACATTTTCCAGATAAGCGTGTGCGTGTTCTTAAGGACCAATTTGGGCAAGATAGAATGGTCGTGATGGATGATGAAAAGTAATAAAGTGTTAAGAGAAATCTTGGCTGACGGTGGAGCAGTTGTCCTTCCCACAGAGACTGTTTATGGTCTATTTGCTAAGGCTTTAGATGAGCAAGCTGTTGAACATGTTTATGAGCTAAAAAATCGTCCCAGAGAAAAAGCCATGAATTTGAATGTCGCTTCTTATGAAGATATCCTGTCTTATTCAAAAGAGCAGCCCGACTATCTCAAAAAAATTTATGATGCTTTTTTGCCTGGACCGTTGACTATCATTTTAAAAGCTAATGATAAAGTCCCCAGATGGATTAATTCAGGATTGGCGACGGTTGGCTTCCGCTTGCCAGACCATCCTGTTACTAGAGAGCTGATCCAAGCGGAAGGGCCTTTGATTGGTCCCTCAGCCAATAAGTCTGGGAAGGCTAGTGGTCGGTATTTCGACGATATTAGAGTACAATTTGATTTTCAGGTGACTGGCTATCAAGATGACGCTGCCTTGTTGGGTGTAGATTCGACGATTTTGGATTTGTCTGTTTCACCTGCTAGGATTCTCAGACAAGGGAAAATTACAAAAGAAGACCTATTGGCGGCTCTACCAGAGTTGACCATAGAATAAATGACTAACAGAGACCTATGGAAGTGTGAGATAACTTCCGACTATATGCGGGCGAGTTGATTGAAAGCCCATTAGACCTCAAAGGAGACCTCTATGATTTTTGATAAAGAAGATTACAAAGCATTTGACCCTGAACTATGGAACGCCATCGATGCTGAGGCAGAACGTCAGCAAAACAATATTGAGTTGATTGCCTCTGAGAACGTAGTATCTAAAGCTGTTATGGCTGCTCAAGGAACTCTCTTGACTAACAAGTACGCAGAAGGCTATCCAGGTAAACGTTACTATGGTGGTACAGACGTGATTGATGTGGTTGAGTCTCTTGCTATTGAGCGTGCCAAAGAACTTTTTGGAGCAAAATTTGCCAACGTGCAACCTCACTCAGGTAGCCAAGCCAATGCTGCTGTTTACATGTCATTAATCCAACCAGGTGATACGGTTATGGGAATGGATTTGTCAGCGGGTGGTCACTTGACACACGGTGCACCAGTTAGCTTCTCTGGTAAGACCTATAACTTCGTCGCTTACAATGTAGATAAGGAAACTGAACTCCTAGATTATGATGCCATTCTTGCGCAGGCTAAAGAAGTGCAACCAAAACTCATCGTGGCTGGTGCTTCAGCTTACTCTCGTATCATTGATTTTGCTAAATTCCGTGAAATTGCCGATGCTGTAGGTGCTTACCTCATGGTAGATATGGCTCACATTGCAGGTCTTGTAGCGTCTGGTCATCACCCGAGTCCAGTTCCTCATGCACATGTGACAACTACAACAACCCACAAGACGCTTCGCGGTCCTCGTGGTGGTTTGATTTTGACTGATGATGAAGCTATCGCTAAGAAATTGAATTCTGCAGTCTTCCCTGGTTTGCAAGGTGGTCCTTTGGAACATGTTATTGCTGCCAAGGCTGTTGCTCTTAAAGAAGCACTCGACCCTGCCTTTAAGGAATACGGCGAAAATGTTATCAAAAACGCTGCTGCTATGGCGGACGTTTTCAATCAACATCCAGATTTCCGAGTAATTTCAGGTGGAACTAACAATCACCTTTTCTTGGTTGATGTCACTAAGGTTGTTGAAAATGGTAAGGTTGCGCAAAATGTTCTTGAAGAAGTTAATATTACTTTAAATAAGAATGGTATTCCATATGAGCAATTGTCTCCATTCAAGACATCTGGTATCCGTGTTGGTAGTCCAGCTATTACGAGTCGTGGTATGGGTGAAGCTGAGAGCCGTAAAATTGCTGAATTAATGGTTCAAGCTTTGGAAAATCACGATAAACCTGAAGTTTTGGAACGCATTCGTGGAGAAGTTAAAGCTCTTACAGATGCCTTCCCACTCTATTAAAAGACTATGTTAGATTTATATATTAAACGCATTATCATTCACCAGTTTTCGCCAAATGATACGGAGCTGGTTTTAGCTGAAGGACCTCTTGAAATAACGCCTCGCTTAGATGAGTATTTTCGAAAGAAACTCTCTAAAGTTTTCTCAGATGAGGCTAAACGGGGCTATTTCGATGCGGAAAATGTTTTTATCAGTCATCTAGGAGATGATTTGATGGAAAGTTCTGTTAAAATTTCCCAACTTTGGAAGGAAGAATTTGTCATTTCTGAAGATCAAAAGACCAATGATTTGGTCTTTATTCAGTTTGATAAAGAAGGGCAAGAATATTTTGCTTTCTTGCGTATTGCTCTCAAGGACAGTTTGATTCATTCTTTGGGAGATAGTCAGCATCCTATTCAATTGTCACAAAATAATTTGCCATCTGCGGCTCAGACACCTGATGAAGCTTTGGTAATCAATCGTAGTAGTAAGCAGTATTATTTGATTGAAAAGCGAATCAAGCATAATGGAAGCTTTGCCAATTATTTCTCTGAGAATCTCTTGCAGGTCCAGCCTGAACAATCTGTCAAGAAATCGATTAAGATGGTCGAAGATACTGCTCAGAAGATTGCCGAGAATTTTAATCAGGATGACTTTAATTTCCAAGGAAAAATGAAATCAGCTATTTTTAATAACCTGGAAGAAGACCAAGAGTTATCACCTGAAAAATTGGCAGATCAGCTCTTTGATAATAATTTGACAGCTCGTTTGACCTTCGTTGATGAGCTTAAAGAGGTTATTCCTGAACCCATTTCGGTTTCAGATATTGACCATTCACGTCAAATTAAGAAATTGGAGAATCAAAAATTATCGTTATCGAACGGAATTGAGTTAATCGTGCCTAATAATGTTTATCAGGATGCCGATAGTGTTGAATTTATTCAAAATCCTGATGGCACCTACTCTATTCTCATCAAAAATATCGAGGATATCATCAATAAATAATATGTTTAAATGGATAAGACGTCTGGCAGTTTTTGTCGTAGTCCTCATCTTAGGTATCCAATGTTATCGAATCCATGCCAATGTTCAACATGTCTTAACCTATGAATCCATGGTTAAGGAGGTATTGGCTGAGGACGACATTGATAATACAACCAATGTCGATTTGGTGTTGGCTATGATTTACACAGAAACCAAGGGGAAGACAGATGACGTGATGCAGTCCAGTGAAAGTTCTACAGGGGTGACTAACTCCATCACAGATCGAAAAGAAAGTATTCGTCAAGGGGTGACGGTGCTGTCAGAAAATCTGGAAGAAGCTGCCCACCATAAGGTGGATCCTTGGACAGCAGTACAAGCTTATAATTTTGGTAAGGCCTATATCGATTATGTGGCTGATAATGGTGGAGTTAACACCGTCGAATTAGCAAAAGCTTATTCAAAAAATGTCGTTGCTCCGAGTCTAGGAAATATCAGTGGAGAAACTTACACCTATTACCAACCGGTTGCCATGTACTATGGTGGCGGAAAACTTTATACAAATGGCGGAAATATTTATTACGCCAAAGAAGTGCAGTTTAACCTCTTTTTGATGCGTATGTTCTCTCGTCTCTAAGAGGATACGCCTCATTCTTAAGGAAAGACAAATGAAAGCATTATTAGTTTATTTTAAAGGATATGTCAAAGACAGCATCCTGGGACCCGTTTTTAAATTAATCGAAGCCAGTTTCGAACTTTTGGTCCCACTAGTCATTGCTGGAATTGTCGACACAACTATTCCAAATAAAGACAAAAATCATCTCTTTTTGATGATTTTTGTCTTGTTTGGACTTGCCGTTATTGGTGTTGTCGTTGCTATTTCAGCACAGTATTTTTCATCAAGAGCAGCAGTTGGTTATGCACGAGTGTTGACTAATGACCTCTATGCGAAAATCATGCGTTTATCAAAGGAAAAGCGGGATGAGATTGGAACTTCAAGTTTGGTAACACGCTTGACTGGTGATACCTTTCAAATCCAAACGGGGATAAATCAATTTTTGAGGCTCTTTTTGAGGGCACCAATTATTGTGACAGGAGCCATTATTATGGCATTCCGAATCAGTCCACGCTTGACCCTCTGGTTTCTTGGTATGGTCTTGGTATTGACCCTTATTATTGTACTAGCTAGTCGCATCGTCAATCCTTTATATGCCAAGATTCGAGTGATTAATGAGTCAATTGTTACTAATACGCGTCAACAACTTGAAGGTATGAGGGTTATTCGTGCCTTTGGTCAGAGTGAGCGTGAATTAGATAACTTCACGACTGTTAATAAAGACCTGAAGAAGTGGCAACTCAAAACAGGCGTGATAGCAAGTCTCATTGGTCCTTTGACTTTCCTAGTTGTTAATATGACTTTGATTGCTGTCCTTTGGCAAGGAAATCTGCAAATTCAAGGTGGGCTCTTGTCTCAAGGGATGCTGATTGCTCTGGTCAACTATCTCTTGCAAATTTTGACGGAGCTTCTTAAATTGGCTATGATGTTGACCAATCTTAACCAGAGCTTTATTTCGGCGAAAAGGGTACAAGCTATTTTTGAACTCCAAGATGAGGACATTGAGGCACCTTTAACAATAAGAAAACCAGATCAGTCGGAAACAGGACTTGCTATTGACCACATGACCTTTACCTATCCGACAGCTAGTCAACCGTCACTACAAGAGATTGATTTAAAGATTGCTAGAGGTGAGTCACTGGGTATTATTGGTGGTACTGGTTCGGGTAAATCGACCTTGGTAAACTTAATCATGAACTTATATCAACCTCAGATTGGTTCTTTAGCTATTTTAAAAAATCAACAATCACCAAAAAATCTTAAAGAGTGGCGTTCTTGGGTTGCTTATGTCCCACAAAAAGCTGAGTTATTTAGGGGAACCATTCGTTCAAACTTATCACTAGGACTTGATCACGAACCAAGTGATAAGGAATTGTGGCATGCTCTTGACATGGCTCAGGCTGCTGATTTTGTTAAAGACAAAGATCTTGGTTTAGATGAGCCAGTTGAGTCATTTGGCCGTAATTTTTCGGGGGGTCAACGTCAACGTTTGACTATTGCGCGTGCGCTGATGAGACCAGCACCATTCTTGATTTTGGACGACTCCACTTCAGCCCTAGATTACTTGACTGAAAGTCGTCTACTAGCGGCTATCAGAGACAATCTTAAATCAACGAGTTTGATTATTATTTCGCAAAGAACAAATAGTCTAAAAGCTGTTGATCAAATTTTGGTGCTTGATAAGGGACATCAAGTTGGCTTAGGTAATCATGAAGAATTGCTTGCCACAAATAAACTCTATCAAGACATTCATTATTCTCAACATCAAAAGGAGGTCGCTGATGAAGGCTAGAAATAATAAATCAACGCTTAAACGTTTAAGTAGAGATATCTTAAGTCAGCGTTACCTCTTTGCCTTAGCAACTGTTGGGACCATTATTCAAGTTGCCTTAACGGTTTACTTACCTATCTTAATTGGTGATGCAGTGGACGCTGTTCTTAAGATGAACGCTGTTCTATTGATGTCACGTTTAATTTGGCAGATGCTTGTAGTTATCTTAGCTAATAGTGCAATCCAGTGGCTTAACCCTTTGATTTATAATCGATTAATTTATTCATATAGTGAAAGTTTACGTGAACGAGTCATGATGAAAATCCATGCTATGCCACTTAGTTACCTTGATCGTCAAGGAACTGGAGACATGGTTAGCCGTGTGACTACAGATAGCGATCAGTTAAACAACGGACTTCTCATGGTCTTTAACCAATTTTTCGTTGGGCTTTTGACTATCTTTGTCATAATCATTACCATGGCTCGCTTAGACTGGTTCATGATGCTATTAGTTCTAGTGATGACGCCTTTGTCAATGCTTGTGGCACGTTTTATCGCAAAGAAGAGCTACCAACTCTATCGCAATCAAACTAAATGGAGAGGCATGCAGACTCAGTTGATTGAGGAAAGTTTGACTCAAGAAGCTTTAATACAGAGTCTAAATGCTCAAGACCAGATGGTTAGGAGTTTTAAAGACGTCAATGGTAAGTATGCTGATTATTCACAGGGTGCTATCTTTTATTCGTCAGCGGTTAACCCAGCTACACGTTTTGTTAATAGTCTGATCTATGCTCTTATTGCAGGTGTTGGGGCCTATCGAATCATGTCGGGTGGTGCTTTCACAGTGGGACAATTGACTACCTTCCTAAATTATGTGACTCAGTATACGAAACCTTTTAATGATATCTCATCTGTTCTATCTGAACTTCAAAGTGCTTTGGCCTGTGCTGATCGCCTTTATATGATATTGGATGAAGAGGAAATAACAGAAACAGGTAAGGCGGTCTTGGAAGAAGCAGATGTGCAGGGACGTTTTCAATTTGATCATGTCCAATTTGGCTATTTGCCTAATAAACCTCTTATCAAGGATTTGAGCATTGAAATCCCTGAAGCAAGTACTGTTGCCATTGTTGGCCCTACAGGAGCGGGAAAATCTACCTTGATAAACCTACTTATGCGTTTCTATGATTTGGATAAGGGGAACATTCTACTGGACGGTAGACCTATTACCGATTATACTCGTGAGAGTCTTCGGAAACAGATTGGGATGGTCTTGCAGGAAACTTGGCTTGAGGTTGGCACTATTCATGATAATATTGCCTATGGTAATCCAGAAGCCAGTCGTGAAGAAGTTATAGCAGCGGCCAAGGCTGCCAACGCAGATTTCTTTATTCAGCAGTTGCCTCAAGGCTATGACACCTACTTGAATGACGCTGGGCAATCCCTTTCTCAGGGACAACGTCAGCTTTTGACCATTGCTCGCATATTTGTCAATGTGCCTAAAATCTTAATCTTGGATGAAGCCACTTCTAGTATCGATACCCGTACAGAGCTCCTCATTCAAGAGGCCTTCGCTAAATTAATGAAAGGTCGAACAAGTTTCATCATTGCCCATCGATTGTCTACCATCGAAAATGCGGACCTTATTTTGGTCATGAATAATGGAGATATCGTTGAACACGGAACCCATGAACAACTGATGCAAGCTAAGGGAATGTACTATCGTATGCAGACGGCCCAAAAGACACAAAATAGTTAAATCCGACAGAGCTTTTAAGCTCTGTTTTTTTATGATTTTAGCCAATCATTTATCACGGAAACTTATTAATGAAAAAGAAATGAAATTTAGTTATTTTTTCTTTTTTATTGGAAAAAATACTGATAAGATGGTAAACTAAAGAGGATATTATATAAAAAAAGGTATCGAAAATTAGAATGTTAAAACATAAAAACGTCCTGGTATTTTTAGGACAAACCTTGCTTTATTTCGCCATTTTTATGGCCCTAATTTATCTCTACAATTACCTAGGACAAGGTCAAGGTAATTTTATCTATAACGAATTTTAGGAAGAATAATGACGAATACAAAAATTAAAGATATGATCGAAACGATTGAGCAGTTTGCTCAATCACAACCTGACTTTCCTGTTTACAATATTTTAGGGGAAGTTCATACTTACGGTGACTTAAAAGCTGATTCGGATAGCCTAGCTGCCAAGATTGATAGTCTTGACATTCCAGAAAAATCACCTGTTGTGGTTTATGGCGGTCAAGAGTATGAAATGTTGGCAACTTTTGTCGCTTTGACTAAATCTGGTCACGCTTATATTCCAATTGACAGTCACTCAGCTCTTGAGCGCGTGACGGCAATTGTTGAAGTAGCAGAGCCTAGTCTGATTATTGCTATCAATGACTTCCCACTTGAGGATGTCCAAGCACCAATCTTAACATTGGATCAAGTGACAACAGCTTTTGAAAGCAAGACTAGCTACGAAGTGACTCATCCTGTTAAGGGGGATGATACTTATTACATCATCTTTACATCAGGAACTACAGGTAAGCCTAAAGGGGTACAAATTTCACACAATAATCTCCTCAGTTTCACTAACTGGATGATTACGGACAAGGAATTTGCAACTCCAAAACGTCCTCAAATGCTGGCTCAACCGCCTTATTCATTTGACCTATCGGTAATGTACTGGGCACCAACATTGGCACTTGGAGGAACACTCTATGCGCTTCCTTCAGCCATTACACAGGACTTCAAGAAGCTCTTTGAAACGATCTTCTCACTTCCAATTGCTATTTGGACATCAACACCATCTTTTGCAGATATGGCAATGTTGTCTGAAGACTTCAATGCAGAGAAGATGCCAGAAATTACGCATTTCTATTTTGATGGAGAAGAGTTGACTGTCAAGACTGCTCAAAAGCTTCGCCAACGTTTCCCAGAAGCACGTATTATCAATGCTTACGGACCAACTGAAGCAACTGTAGCCTTATCAGCAGTAGCAGTAACTGATGAGATGCTGGCTAACCTTAAGCGTTTGCCGATTGGTTATACCAAGGAAGATTCACCGACTTATATTATCGATGAGGATGGCAATATCCTTCCAAATGGTCAACAAGGTGAAATCATCGTCTCAGGACCAGCAGTTTCAAAAGGATATATGAACAATCCTGAAAAGACTGCGGAAGCCTTCTTCGAGTTTAATGGCCTTCCTGCTTACCATACTGGTGATGTAGGAACGATGACTGATGAAGGTCTCCTTCTTTACGGTGGTCGTATGGACTTCCAGATTAAATTTAATGGTTTCCGTATTGAGTTAGAGGATGTTTCACAAAACCTTAATAAGTCTAAGTATATTGATTCAGCAGTAGCTGTGCCACGTTACAATAAAGACCATAAGGTTCAGAACCTCTTGGCTTATGTGATTCTTAAGGATGGTGTTCGTGAGCAGTTTGAACGTGAAATTGATATCACCAAGGCGATTAAGGCTGACTTAGAAGATATTATGATGTCTTACATGATGCCTACTAAGTTCCTCTATCGTGAGAGCTTGCCTTTAACACCAAATGGGAAAATTGATATCAAGGGTCTTATCAGTGAGGTTAACAACCGATGATTGACTTCTTGAAACAGCTCCCCCATTTAGAAGCCTACGGTAATCCCTTCTATTTTATCTATCTTGGATTAGCTCTATTGCCAATCTTTGTGGGTCTCTTCTTTAAAAAGCGTTTTGCGATTTATGAATGTTTGGTCAGTTTAGCCTTTATTGTTCTCGCTCTGACAGGAACACATGCTAGCCAATTACTAGCCTTACTTTTCTATATCGTTTGGCAAATCATCTGGGTTTATTCCTACAAACATTACCGCAGTCAAAAGGACAATAAATGGGTTTTCTATTTACACTCATTTCTTGT
Source organism: Streptococcus sp. 9.1 (assembly GCF_016648815.1). Taxonomy (NCBI): domain Bacteria; kingdom Bacillati; phylum Bacillota; class Bacilli; order Lactobacillales; family Streptococcaceae; genus Streptococcus; species Streptococcus sp. 9.1. Next base: position 51,982 of record NZ_JACLQS010000012.1, read on the forward strand.
AGTTCTTCCTTTGATTTTTGTTAAGGTAGAGCCTGCGATAAATGGGACTCAGTCACTCTTAAACTTTCTTGGCATTTCTTACTTGACCTTCCGATCAGTTGGTATGATTATCGAGATGCGGGATGGTGTCTTAAAAGAGTTTACACTTGGAGAATTCCTCCGATTCATGCTCTTTATGCCAACCTTTACGAGTGGTCCTATTGATCGCTTCAAACGCTTTAACGAAGATTACCAAACGATTCCTGAGCGAGACGAGCTGATGAATATGTTGGAGCAAGCTGTAAAATATATCATGCTAGGTTTCCTCTATAAGTTTGTTTTGGCTCAGATTTTCGGAAGTATGCTCTTGCCTTCACTGAAAGCACAAGCTTTGGCTCAAGGTGGTATCTTTAATTTACCAACACTTGGTGTCATGTATGTTTTCGGTTTTGATCTCTTCTTTGACTTTGCGGGTTACTCGATGTTTGCCTTGGCAGCATCAAACCTTATGGGGATTAAGAGCCCAATCAACTTTGACAAACCTTTCATCTCACGAGACTTGAAAGAATTTTGGAATCGTTGGCATATGAGCTTGTCTTTCTGGTTTCGTGACTTTGTCTTTATGCGTTTGGTTATGGTTTTGATGCGAAACAAGGTTTTCAAAAATCGTAACACGACATCAAATGTGGCCTATGTCATTAATATGATGGTAATGGGATTCTGGCATGGAGTTACCTGGTACTACATTGCTTATGGTATTTTCCATGGTATTGGTCTAGGAATCAATGATGCCTGGTTACGTAAGAAGAAGACCATTAATAAAGAACGTAAGAAAGCTGGTCTTGAGCCACTTCCTGATAATAAATGGACGAAGGCTTTGGGAATCTTTATTACATTTAACACTGTTATGTTGTCATTCTTGATTTTCTCTGGATTCTTGAATGACCTCTGGTTCACTAAAAAATAAGTAAAGGAATTATAAAAATGGATGTAAAATCAGAAGTTATTGAAATTATTGATGAACTCTTCATGGAAGATGTTTCAGACATGATGGATGAAGACCTTTTCGATGCTGGTGTTCTCGATTCAATGGGAACAGTTGAGCTTATCGTTGAATTGGAATCACGTTTCGATATTCGTGTACCAGTTTCAGAATTTGGTCGTGATGACTGGAACACAGCTAATAAGATTGTTGAAGGGGTAACGGAGCTTCGCAATGCTTAAGCGTTTATGGCAAATTTTTGGCCCTATAATCTGTGCCTTAGTCTTGGTAGTAGTAGTTATTTTTTCCTACCCTCAAGGCAGAAAACATAGTTATGAGGTTGAAAAACGTAACGCAGTAACCTTGACAACTGAGAACTTTAAGAGCCGTATTAATAAGACGACAGCTCTTTCTGATAAGAATCATCGATTTGTCCCTTTCTTTGGGTCTAGTGAGTGGTTGCGTTTTGATGCCCTTCATCCAGCTGTTTTAGCTGAAAAATACGACCGTAACTATCGCCCATATTTTATTGGACAACGTGGGGCTGCCTCTCTAAACCAATATTTGGGAATGCAACAAATGCTTCCTGAATTGAAAAATGGGACAGCAGTCTATGTCTTGTCACCACAGTGGTTTACTAAAAAAGGTTACAATTCTGCGGCTTTCCAGCAGTTCTACAATAACGACCAACTTAGTAGTTTCTTAAGTCAAAATCAGACGGATGCAAATTCTCAATATGCTGCTCAGCGTATCTTAGAGATGAAACCTGAGATTACTATGAAATCTCAACTTTCTAAAGTGGCTAATGGGCAAGATTTAAATTCTCTTGATAAGACTTATATTCAATTTATGGCAGAGCTTAATAAGCGAGAAGATGCCTTGTTCAGTCCTTTTGCTGCATCAAATAATGCAAATTACGACAAGAAGGTTCTTCCTTATCTTAAAGAGTTGCCAGACAAGCTCTCTTACGAGGCACTTGACCAGGTTGCCGTAAGAGATGCAGAAGCTCATACCAAGTCAAACGACTTTGGTATCGATGACCGTTTCTATAAGAAACGTTTGGCTAAAAAGATTGGTAAACTTAAAGGTTTCCAAAAGAATCTTTCGTATGAAGTTTCACAAGAATATGGTGACCTACAGTTGGTGTTAAATCAATTTGCGAAGTCAAATACTAACGTTATCTTTGTCATCCCACCTGTTAATAGCAAGTGGATGGCTTATACGGGACTAAGTCAAGAAATGTATGACGCTACGGTTTCTAAAATCCGTTATCAATTGGAAAGTCAAGGCTTCACCAATATTGCTGACTTCTCAAAAGATGGAGATCAACCTTACTTCATGCAAGATACCATTCATATGGGATGGAAAGGTTGGGTAGCCTTTGACAAGGCTGTTGATCCATTTGTAAGTAATCCAACACCCGCACCTAACTATAACTTGAACGACCGCTTTTATAGTAAGGATTGGGCAGGTTATACAGGGGCTCCTAGTCAGTTTAAGTAGCATTACTTAATAAATCAAAAAGGCTTGTTTGTTCTGACCCCAAAAAGTTAGACAAATAATTTAAGCAAAGGATTTAGTTCTGTATTGTACAGGACTGAGTCCTTTT